>PDTB01000032.1 GCA_002748665.1 Dethiosulfovibrio peptidovorans
TTGAGAACAAAATCAACTTCTCCAACACGCTACAAGAAGCTCTTCGAGAAAGGTTAGGGGTATAATAAAAAGTCAGCCCTCCGAATAATCGGGGGGCTGACTTTATGCTCTTTTTAGCTCAACAAGCACCCTGGCAAGCCTGTCTATAGCCTGGTCGAAGACAGCCTCCTCAACCCCTGGAGCTGGCTTCTGATGGGCAAAAACCAGATGCAGCAACTCATGAACAATAGACTGCTCCTCATCCGAACCAAAGCCCTCAATCAATTCCCTGTCCTCAATTCGCTTGATACGGATAAGAGCCTGCTCCTGAGCTATTACATACATCACATTGCCATCAACACCAGGCGCAAGCTCTCCTTTCTCAGCATACCTGATCTTGATATCCTAATTAGAAACGCCCAGAATCGAGGCCCATTTCTTGCATAACACACTAAGTGTATCGTCCACTACACAAACACCTCCACTATATATGTGTTAGCATTAGTCAGGGAAGGAGGTGATTCTATGGCGAAACAACATCACGTAATCCCCCAAAACGGGGGATGGGCTGTTAAGACTGACCACGCCGAAAGAGCTTCAAAGGTGACCGACACCAAAGCAGAAGCAACCGCATTCGCACGTCAAGTCAGTCAAAACCAGGGGACGGAGCTAATCATCCATAACAAGGATGGACGCATTGCCCAGAAAGACAGCCATGGCAACGATCCCTATCCCCCAAAAGGATAGGAAGAAGTAAAGGCCCCGCCGAGCGCACCGGTGGGCGGGGGAGTGAAATTCAGCGTCTTGCGAGCCGGTCTCCACGATACACAAATCACTTTGCGACTAAGAGGATAGACACAAAAAGCCCCGCAGCCATCACCACTCATACATAATCGCTTGTGCCTATTCTACTAGGCATCAGTTTGTCTTTCAAGGGGCAATCTCCGTAGGTCACTTTTTATTTTCTTACTTACCCCCTCACCCCATCCAACCAATCAGCCCACCACTACATCATTTCTCTTCTCTGTGGCAGGTATTCGGCATGGTTGTAGGCAGCTCGAACGGTGTTGCGCTGCACGTGGGCAAGCTGTCGCTCGATCACATCCGGTGACCAGCCGTTCTCATTGAGAATCGTGCTTGCCATGCTGCGGAACCCATGCCCTGTCATCTGCTCTTTGGTATATCCCATACGCCTGAGAGCAGCGTTGATAGTATTCTCCGAGATCGGCTTGCCCCATGCACGAATAGAGGGGAAGACAAGCTGAGCATGTCCTGTCAGAGGGTACAGGTCTCTCAAAGCGTTGACGGCCTGTTTTGACAGGGGAACTATATGAAGCCGCTTCATCTTCATTTTCTCCGCAGGAATTCTCCACTCTGCCTTATCAAGATCGATCTCGCCCCACTCAGCCGACCTGAGCTCACCTTGCCGGACAAAGCAATACGCCAATATCTGCATGGCGATCCTCACCACCGCAGAACCGCCCATGGTCTCAATCGCCCGCATCAGGGCCCCTATCTCCTTCGGGTCTTTCACTGACGGGTGGTGCTTATGATTCAACGGAGTCAAAGCCCCTCTTAGGGCTGCCGCCGAATCCACCTCCACAGTCCCCGTCGCAAGCCCATAGCGGAATATCTGAGAGCAGATATGGAGAATCCTGTGAGCCGTATCATGGTGGCCTCTATCGTCTATAGCCTTCAATATCGGCAAAAGAGTACGCGGAGAAATGCCCTGTATCGGCTCATCTGCTAAATGAGGATACACGAACCGTTCAAGACAATATCGAGTCCTCTGAGTTGTCCCAGGGGCCAAAACGGGCACAACTTGCCGTGCATGCCATTCCTCCGCCACATCTCGAAACGAAAGGCCCCCTGAAGCAGGGGTGAAGGGACTTTCCCCCTTCGAAATCTCCAGCTTGATACGATCCCTTTCCTCCCTGGCCTCTTTCAACCCCACACCAGGATACCGCCCCAAGCTTTTCTTTCTCTCCTTGCCATTTACCCAGAAGCGAAGCCGCCACAGCTTGCTCCCCCTCGGGGTAATTTCGAGATACAAGCCACGGTCATCTCTCATCATGTATGACTTCTCTTTAGGCTTTGCCTTCCGTATTGCCACGTCACTCAGAGCCATGGGTTCGCCCTCCTGACCGTACATATTTCACCACCACCGTGCAGATGTACGGTTTTATGTACGGTGATATGTCCGGTTTTGTACGATTTTAGGCGAACCTCTACGTCAGGTCAAATAAGAAAAAACCCGCCGTCAGGCGGGTTTACGTACTCATATGACACTATGTGTTTTGATAACTGGTGCCGGAGGGGAGACTCGAACTCCCACGGAGTTACCCCCGGCGGATTTTGAATCCGCTGCGTCTACCATTCCGCCACTCCGGCACGAGAACTACTTTTACCATAGAATAGCTCTTATGTCCAGAGTCTTTCAGAGAGCTCGAACAACACAGGCCTCCTGCAAAAGTCAGAAAGGGATCGAATGGCTCACCCCATATGTGGAGCAGATAAAGACCGCCGGACCATCCGTATGCCGTGCTCTCCGTTTCTGTAATATCGCTCTAAAGCCCTGCTCACTCGAAAACCGTGACGTTTGTAAAAAGCCAGAGCTTCTCTATTGGATAATCGAACGGTGAGCTCCACCAATCTGCACCCCCATTCTTCCCCGAGGACGTAGCTCCCACAGAGAAGCTGACTTCCCGCCCCCATCCTTCTCCATTTCGGATGAACCGATAGCTCCATAATCCATAAGGATTTTCTCCAGCGCTCCACAGCTATAAATCCCCGAAGCTCCTTGCGATAGAAAGCTCCCAGATACCCCGTGACGTTTTCCAATTTTCTGAGATCAGCCATGATAGCCGAGGGAGGCCAGGGTGACACTTGGGAGATGTCCTCTATCTCTGCCATAGCAGGGACATCCCCGGGAGAGCAAAAATAGATATCGAACATCAGCACGGGGATCATCCTTTCGGAGCAACGAAAAAGGCGAGATCATTCGACTCCGCCTTGTCTTAATCACAGGCCCCGAATGATCATCTGATCTCGGCCAGGACCAACGCCAATCAAGACAACGGGAACCCCGGTGATTTTTTCGATATATTCCACATATTCCCGAGCCGCTTTCGGAAGATCGTCGAAACTCCGTATATGGGAGATATCCTCGGTCCACCCAGGGAATGAACGATATTCTGGCACAACGTTCTCAAGAAAACTGATATTTCCCAAAAACTCGGTACACCGTTCTCCGGCAACGGTGTAAGCTTCGCAGACTTTTATCTCGTTCAGCCCCGTCAACACATCCAGCTTGGTTAAAGTGATGCGGGTCATGCCGTTAATCCGAACGGCATACCGAAGAGCCACCATGTCCAACCATCCACATCGCCTGGGACGACCGGTGGTTGCCCCGTATTCACCACCCTGATCCCGAAGATATTGCCCGAGATCTCCCTTATCCTCCGAGGGGAAAGGTCCCTCACCAACTCTGGTGAGATACGCTTTGACCACGCCAAACACTCGCTGTATATATTGGGGGGCCACCCCCAAGCCAACACATCCGCCAGCAGCAGTCGGACTGGAGCTGGTCACCATAGGGTACGTTCCGTAATCCACGTCCAGAAGGGTCCCCTGAGCCCCCTCAAGAAGCACGGTCTGCCCCTTCTCCAAGGCCGTATGGACAACTAAGGAGGTGTCGTCCACGTAGGGAGCTAAGGCCTTACCCCAGGCTAAAGCCTGTCGATAGACCTCATCAAAGGATAAGGGGGATTCATCGTATATCTTGGAGAGAAGCTCATTTTTCTCGTCCAAATTCAGCTCAAGTTTCGTTCGAAGCACTTGGACATCCAAGAGGTCCTCAACACGGATGCCGCTTCTGTTGTATTTATCCACATAGCACGGACCGATCCCACGGCCTGTTGTACCGATTTTATTCCCCTGACGCCGGGCCTCTTGGGCTTTATCCAGCTTTTTATGGTATGGCATCACCACGTGGGCTGCTCCACTGATCACCAATCGAGCCCGGTCTTTCCCCTTGGCTTGAAGTTCTGACAGTTCCCCTAAAAGCTGCTCTGGATCGAGCACCACGCCATTCCCGATCACACAGGTCTTGCCCGAATAGAGCATACCAGACGGCAGGAGATGGAACACGTGCTTCTCACCCTGGACAATCACCGTATGTCCTGCATTAGCTCCTCCCTGATATCGAGCAAAAATATCTACCCGATCCCCCAAGGAATCGACGATTCGTCCCTTACCCTCATCGCCCCACTGTGCACCTATAATGGCATCTACTTTGCCCTTTAAAGCCATTGCTGTTGCCTCCTCACTAAAACGGCATTATACGCCTCGTTCTGATTTGATGGCATATTCTGACGCTCTTTTTACTAAAGATGACACAACCGATACGATATTATGGCTTCATAGTGCCATCGTCTTCAGAAATCACCTGGTCACCTGAGATCATTATTGGATAGAGATCCTCAGAGAGGGGGAGAACAATCTCCCCACTGATCAATTGCAATATCGCCTTTACGCCCCACGAAAGCTGAGTATCCTTTTGACGATCCTTGGTCCACTCGCCTGGAACGTCTATATCCGGTGAAATACCGACATGGTCGATCACAGTGCCATCGGGCGTGTGATACCGAGCGATGGTCACATAAATGGCAGATCCATCCAACAGGTTGAACAAGGTCTGAACCGACCCTTTCCCAAAGGTCTTCCGCCCCACGAGAAGAGCTCTATCTCTGTCTCGGAGCGCTCCAGCCACAATTTCCGATGCGCTGGCACTCCCCTCATTAACGAGCACAGCCAAGGGCAAGTCAGTGATGGTACCGGAAGTACCGTAAATCTCGTCGTTAGCGCGATCCACTCGACCCTTAGTGCCGACGATCAACCCACTGTCAAGGAACATGTCGGATATTTCAACAGCAGCATTGAGAAGCCCTCCACCGTTATTCCTCAAATCCAGGATCAAACCTCTGGCATGATCCTCCGTTAAGGAGAGGACAGCCTTTTTCAGATCTGCCGGGCTGGTATCCTTAAACTGAGAGAGGCGGACATATCCTATATCGTCGCTCAACATCTCGAATCGAACCGATTTGAGTTTGATCTCCTCACGGATCATTTCCTTTTTGAGAAGCTCCGATTCGCCCTCTCGGCGGATCCACACCGTTACGGAAGTTCCAGGTTTCCCTCGTAATGAATCGACTATCTTATGAAGATCCCACCCCAAAACCACCGTCTCGCCGATCTTCACGATCTGATCCTGAGGCTTGAGACCAGCACGGTCAGCGGGAGTGTCCTCTATGGGACTAATTACGAGAACGGCACCATCCCGCTGCCCGATATAAATACCCAAACCACCGTACTTACCTCGCAAATCAGTCTGCTCCTGCTCCAATTGTTCTGGATCTACAAACCGCGTGTAGGGGTCACCCCACGCAGAGACCATACCGTTCATCGCACCGTATACCAAGTCTTTTTCTGTAACGTCCGTACTGGCTCCGTCCACCTGATAGGCTTCAATAATGGCCCGAGCTTGCTTCATAAGCCACAGAGAGTTCAAGGAAAAGGGTGCCACTCGATCCAGAGTTTTTGCATGACCCCCATCACATATGGAGAAGATCGAAACTACGACCACCAAACCTATGAGCAACGATCTTGCTCTATTCAACATCAATCGGATCCTCCGTTTCTTATTTGCGTGATCACAAATACTTAAGGGGGTTCTTGGCATTCCCGTTCACTCGAACCTCAAAGTGCAGATGGGGCCCGGTAGTCACGCCCGTATCTCCCACGTTTCCTACAACTTTTCCTTCTGATATCCGCTGCCCCTCCGAGACAAGAATTCGACTGAGATGAGCGTACACAGTGGAAAAGCCCCCCCCATGATCCAAAATGACGATTTGGCCGTATCCCCGAAGCCACCCGGCATACAGGACATCCCCAGTTGCCGCAGCATGTACGGCAGTTCCCCTGGGAGCGCTGACGTCGATGCCAGTATGCATAGTTTTGGTCTTAAACTTAGGGTGAACCCTGTACCCAAACCGACTAGTGATCTTCCCCCGAAGAGGCCACCGAAATCGACCTTTGTGAGCGGGAAGAGGAGGAGTTTTTGGCGAACTCGGTCTTCCCTTATTGGTCAACCTCGCTTTCGCTTTCACGTATTCTTTGATCTTCCGCTGGACTTCTCGCTGATCCGCTTCGGCCTCTTTCATGCTGATTATGTAAGCTTTTCGATTACCCCGAAGCTGAGCCAACAGATTGTTCCTCTTGATGACCGCCGCTTCCAGTTTCTTTTTCTGGACAGCTAACGCTTTTTTTTTCGCAAGGAGATCCTTCTCTCTCATGGACAACCCTTCAACCAGCCCCTCGATTCGCTGGCTCTCTCGCTCTACCGAACGAATCAGAGACTCGTCTTGAATCGCCAGCTTCTGAAGAAGATATCCCGTGTTCATTGCGTCAATAACGTTTTGAGACGACAGAAGGAGGTTCAACTCGGCCATACCACCAAACTTGTAGATAGCTACCAACCGTTCTCCCAAAAAAAACTTTAATTTTTTCCTCTTTTCTTCAAGTTTGGCGATACTCTTCTCCATGGTCGAGATCTCCAAAAGTAACTTCTTTCTTTTCAAATTTAAAAGAGAGACACTCTGCGCCGCTACTTGACGTTTTTGATCAAACCGAGCCAGCTCTCGAAGGTATCCAGCCTCCATTTTTTTCGAGGCCTTGATCAATGTCTGCTGCCGTAGGATTTGACGTTTGAGGATCCCCATATGGTGCTCCTCTTCTCGAATCTTGCGATCCAGTTCCTCCATAGTTATTCCACCCGAAGCGACTCCTGCAAAGAAAAGCAGCAGGAGGGAAAACAACGACACCCCGCATAGCAGCCACCGACGATTATCGATCATCACAAGGGCCTCAAAGCCTGACGAATAAAGCGATTTATGGCCAGCCAGCTGCAGAGCCACCCCACGACAACACCCGTCCCTACCAAGGTACCATACAAGCGATAGAGGATATCACCTACTTGGACGAATTGAAGAAGAGGCAAGGCCGAAGAGATGGAGGATATAACGTCAGCGTAGAACAGATGGATAATGGCTACGGCAAGCAAGGCACCATTCAGGCCCAAGAAAATACCCTGCAACACGAAGGGAAGCGCCACATAAGATCGCGTAGCTCCCACAAGAAGCATCACGGATATTTCCTGTCGTCGAGAGTATATTGCAATTCGGATGGTGTTAAAGAGAACCAAGGCACTGACCAAAACGGCAGTCAGAAGAACGACAAAAGCGACCTTCCCCGAGAGTAAGGACACTCGAGTCAGCCTCTCGGCAAGAGCCCCAGCATAGACGACATCGTCCACCGAGGAATAGGTCAAAAGCTCACGAACGATAGACGACACATCCTTAGCCTGTTGGGCCTTAATTTCCACAGTCCACGGAAGAGGATTTTCACCTAGTAAGGTTACAGCCTTGGCCTGATTTCCAAGCTTAGCTTTCAACTTCTCCATAGCATCATCTGGAGAACTCCTCGTAACCGATGAGACCCATGGAAGTCGCTTCATCGCCGTTTCTACCGTTCGGGCATCCTCTGCAGAACGTAAAAAAGCCTGGATCGACAGATCACCCTCTATAGAGGCCGTCATCTGTTTTATATTGAGAGAGAAAAGAGCTGTACTTCCAACGAGAAAAAAAACGGCTGAAGCGGTCAGCAAAGTAAGAAGGCTAACCCCCCAATGTGCCCTTATGACCCGAAAGGAATCCCTAAATCCATATCTAAAGATCGCCATCAATGTGGTATTTCCCCCCTCGCTCGTCTCGAATTAGCCGCCCTTCGTGGAGTTGGATCACCCGTTGGCGATACGTATCAACCAAGAGTCGATCATGGGTAGCCACAATCACCGTTGTTCCCGATGCGTGAATGGACAGGAGAAGCTTCAGCACCTGCTCGGCAGTGTGACTATCCAGGTTTCCTGTCGGTTCATCGGCTAAAAACAACGCTGGAGAACTTACAATAGCTCGCCCAATGGCTACCCGCTGCTGTTCACCTCCCGAGAGTTGCAAAGGCGAAAGATTACGCCGGTGCCACAGGCCAACTCGCTCTATAGTCTCGTCGGTACGCCCCTTGACAACCTTCGGAGGAAAACCCATGGCCTCCAGGACAAAGGCCACGTTTTCCCTGGCAGTCAGGTGGGGCAGCAAACGAAAATCCTGAAAAACCATCCCGATATTTCTTCGATACTGGGCAAGCTGTCTGCGCTGGAGCCGGCGAACGTTCACCGATCCCACAGAGATCTGCCCTTTGCTTGGCCTCGCTTCTCTGGTGATAAGACGGAGCAGAGTACTCTTGCCCGAGCCGGTCTCTCCGATCAGGTAGACAAAATCACCTTTGGGAATCGAGAGGTACAGATCGCTGATGGCCACGATATCTGGCTTGAAAACCTTGGTCACACCGGCCATACGAATATCCATATTATCGCCTCCTCATGGTCCAAGCCTCCACGGCAGCACTGACCACGTGTTGATAGGTTAACCCATAGTATTCTCGAAGCTCGCCAGGGACCCCACTCTGACCAGGCCTTCCAGCAACAGAGACAAAACGAATAGGAACAGGATACCGACAAGAGAGCAAAGCCGATACAGCTTCTCCAAGTCCTCCTCCGGCTCCATGTTCTTCCGCCACAACACAACAACCCGTCCGATGCACAGAACCCAGGATGGCCCGTTCTGAGAGAGGCTTAACGGAATGACAATCCACAACCTCGGCAGAGATATCTTGCTGAGCTAAAATGGATGTCGCATGAAGAGCCTCATGGACCATGATACCACAGGCACAGATGGTCACCCCTGTTCCCTGGACCAACGGAGACGAAGACATACAGGTCTCAGCAACATCCGACGATGTGTACAGATCGGGGAGCGCTTCTCCACAGAGTCGAAAAAACACCGGGACATGACTGTCCGCCATCCGTCGAAAAAGAACCTCGGCCGAGGCTCCATCACAGGGGACCTCAACCGCCACACCAGGCAACCCACGCATGAGGGCCAAGTCTTCAAGCATTTGAGCCTCCGCCCCTTCCTCCCCTGCCGAAAGACCTCCAGAGGCCGCAACAATACGAACAGGGAGCCCTGGGACAGCTATAGCGGTTCTAAGAGCATCATACCCTCGCCCCAAAAGGCGAGAGGAAGAAGAAAACAGCCAGACCGATTTACCGGCAGCAGCCATTCCGGCCCCTGTAGCGACGAGATCTTGCTCAGACATTCCCAGGTTGATAGACCGCTCGGGGTACACCTGAGAAAAGCCAGGTAACCTGGTTCCTGCCACATCGGCATGCAAAACGACGAGATAGGGATCATCGGCCGCAAGAGATATCAGGACATCGTCCAAAACGGAATCCATCCGTTTATCAGCCACGATTACCACTCCTCCCCAATTCTTCCAAAGCCTGTTCGGTCTCCAGACGGGAGAGACCGGCCTCAAGGGTACGGCTTCCCTCGAAAAGAGAGACCCCTTTTCCTCGAACGGTCCTGGCAATGACCACGCAGGGAACTGTCCTTTTCTCTCTGGCAACGGTAAAACCATGTTCAAGACTGGCAAAATCGTGACCGTCAACCTGAATGACTTTCCAGCCGAAAGCTCGGAACTTCTCATCAAGGGGTTCGAGTTCCTTGATGGAGGCCACGGAACCGTCTTGTTGATTGTCGTTTCTGTCGACCACGAGAGTGACAGAACTCAATCTCCTGTGGGCAGCTGTCATCGCCGATTCCCACAGCACCCCCTCCTGGAGCTCTCCGTCGCCGATCACGCAGAAGACTCTATTCGAGCGGCCATCCATTCGAAAGGCCAAGGCCAAACCATTGGCGATTCCGAGAGCCAAACCAGGAGCCCCTGCCGATACGTCCACTCCTGGCGTTCTGCCTCCGTCGGGACGTCCTTGAAGCAGAGAGCCCAAACGACGGTAGTTCCATAGAGCCTCCCGATCAAAAAATCCTCTGTGAGCCAAGACAGCATACAAAGCCGGACATCCATGCCCCTTCCCCATAACCAGACGATCCCTGTCAGGATCATCCGGGAGATCGGGACTGACAATCAATTCCCGCTCGTACAGGTATACCAGAATATCCAACGCCGATAAAGCCGAGGCACCATATCTTGATCGAGCGTTTCCAACCATCCGAATCACGTCCCTACGAAGGGATGTTGCGATGTCAACGAGACTCATGATTCGACCACCTCCTGCCAAGAGCGGCGGAAACAATAGTCGATCTCAGTACGACATCGACTAAGCCATTCCAGATCAGGCCCGGAAGGCTCAAGCAGCTTTCCATCTTTCCATATCTCGTATCCAACTGACCGAGCAAAAGCAGACACCTTGGGATCGTAAGGAATGGCCACTCCCGGCAACCCTGCCAGAGACGACAAGACACAAAAATGGAGTCTCATTCCCAGAGCAATTCTACCCTGAGACCATACAGGGTCGTCGCCCCCTTTCGGGAAGCAAATCGGCATCCGAGGAAGGTCACCATTACGAATCAGGGAATGCAACAGTTCTCCATCCCCAGGACACATAGCAACAGCTATCGACGGACAACCGCTTCTTTGGAGGTACTCTGCCATCCAACGAGCTGCCTGACGCTCCAATTGGCCATCCCAGGGACGGAGATTCACCAAGACAACATCTCCCGATCCTGAGGACACATTCAGGGCGGTCACGAGATCAGGACAGTTTTGGGCAGAAATTCCCATCGACTGGGCCTCCTCCATGGAAGGACGATCCCTCAGAACCACGGACACACACAAATTCAGAGCAAGTCTGGTCAGCCACCATCCTGTTCGAGTACGAAAAGGTCCCAAGGAATTGCCAAATACCCAGGGACGACAGCCAGCCATGACAGCCATAACGACTATTCCTCCGTAATAGAGCACCGACCGAAGACTGGTCACGTCCTGAAAGAGTCCCCCACCCCCAAAAAGGCAGGTTCGAGACCGCCGTAGCCCCCTCCAAACCGATGACGGAGACCATCGACTTACCGCAGCGACGCCAAAGTTCCGAGCGGACTCATTGGGATTTCCCGAAAAAACCACAATCCGACTTCGAGAGATGCCTAGATTTTGTAAACGATCTATAACCGAGCAAAGAAGGAGTTCATCCCCCAGGTTTCCCATACCATAGTAGCCGCAGATGGCTACATCGTATGAATCACTCACAACGACCTGCCTCAAATTCTGAGACGTCGTTTTACAAAGCGACGTCCGATGCCCAGGACAAATACGACGGCCACTCCAACCACGATGCCCACCCACCATCCATTGAACGTCCTCAAGACGGTGAGGGAAAGGCGAGTATGAAAATGACAGAACGTATTTACTAAGGAAGAAAAAGCCACCGTAGCCCCCAGACGGAGAATCTCCCTATAACGGGGAATCCATTCGTTTCGCCGCACCCACATCCATAGGATTAAACAGGGGTATCCCAGAAACGCCTCCTTCGTCCTTGGTCGCGCTACGAGCCAGGATTCCAAGCTCTCCCTTAAGGAAATCTCCCACCCAGGAACCGAACTGACGTTGCCACTACGAAGCACCATAAGACCGGCAGCCGCCACGAGGATCCCAGCGAGAAACAGCTCAATCCACAGAGGAGGTCGACTCAGCAACTCGCCCCAAGACTCGGGGTGAACCCGTCGAGCAAAATCGTGGCAGACCACCAGAAGAATCGGCAAGAAGAGAGTAAGCTTCACTCCCGAAAAAGGGGTAAGTCGCATCATATAGAGAGGCGCACTGTAGAACGAAGCAACGGCCATCCCACCCACGATTGCCACAATGGGGCCAACGAGCATAGCACGACCGGGTTTTCGCCACCAACTCAGGGAAAGCAAGCACCCCTCAGTGGCAGCCAAACCGGTTGTCACGCCACCCATAAGACGTCCTAAGATAGAGAGCCTGATCATCCCCAAAGCCAAGACTACCGAAACCAAGACAAAAATCAGCCCCGATTTGGCCGCAACCGGCCGCTGATCATCCCTGAAACGGCGTACCAAGGACCACCCGTACAACAGACAAAGAAAGGCCACAGACAACGCACCAGTGGGAGAGCTCCCCCAAGAAGACAGGACTACAGGCCATCGATCATCCAACTTTCGATCAGCAAGACATCGGCGAAGTTCACGAACATCCTTCAGATAACGCTCAAGAGCTTCGCCTCCCCCCATAGGATCGGCCCGCAACAGAAGGAAGGAGACGGAGCGCTCCACACCAGCGCGAACCATCCGGCTCACCATAGTCCGCCGGTCGATCCTTCGGACCATGACCTCCTCATCGGTAACGCTATGGAGGGAGAGAACCCGTGGCCAGACAGCCCATTGAAGCGGTTTATCCCCAATCTGGCGGGAAAATTCAACCTGGGTGACAAAGAGACCACGTTCTCGAACGAGATCGGCCAATGGGGATAAATCAGGATATCCAGACACGATATCCCCCGATGGGGACAGCCCTACTACATTGGGATAGGCCTGACAGACAGCCCTTACCGACGCCGCTACGGTCCCTGCTGGCTGAAGAGACGCCGGTGCCGGACGATAGATAACCGGCAATCCCAGACCAGCGGCAGTCTCCAAGCCGTCCCAATCAGGCAGGATCCCCTGAAGAGCCAATTCACTTTGTGACGCAGGAATAACGAACACATCTTGCTCATGTACCGACACCATCGTTCCCTGAGGAAATCGCAGGGACAGAAAAGAACGCCACAGATCAGCCCGAGGATCGGAGGAAGGGAATACCAAAGCAGTCCCCGAAGAAACAGAGAGGCCTGAGCGAAGGCTCTTAGCCAGTTGTGACACAGGACCATACCACAGGGACAAAGCTCCAGAGCTCAAATCGTCCCCAACGCACTCCCGAACCATGACACCCCGGACACCAGCATCCACCAGAGATTGCAGGAGTTCCTCCCGTCCTCGCCCTGACTGAGAACCCAGGCAGGATATCTGAGTCCAATCGGTCAGGATAACCGAAGATCGTCGGGATGATTCGACACCCCAACGGTGCAATAGTCCCGGGAGGCTGAGCAGAAAAGCCGCCGCGATAACCAACACGTACATTCGTTTCCAGGTGAAACCCATCACATCACCGCCCATTGTCGGCTCAACGAGATCCCCTCGGCATCCAGCATGGCTGACAGTCGCCCAAGAGGCAATCCCACAACATTGTAGTAATCGCCCAAAATCTCTTGAATCATCAACGCTCCTCTGCCCTGTACTGCGTACGCACCGGCCTTATCCATACCCTCGCCAGTGGCACAATAAGCAAGGACTTCGCTCTTGGACAAAGGACGAAATCGAACCGTCGTCCTCTCCACACAGACATAGGAACGCCCTCCACGACACAAAGCAATCCCACTCAGGACCTCATGTGCCCTTCCTGAAAGCCGCTCCAGCATATTCTCAGCTTGGAGCATATCGGCAGGTTTCCCAAGAACCTGACCGTCTAGGACAACTACCGTATCAGCAGCCACAATAAAGGTCTTGGACCCCGTCGAGGTCACGGAAAGCGCCTTTTTCAGCGCCAACCGTGCCACCAAATCTCCAGGAGCCTCATGTATCAACGGCGTCTCGTCAACATCTGGAATCTGCACGATAAAAGGCCACCCTAACATAGCCAAAAGATCCCGCCTCCGGGGACTCCCCGACGCTAAAATCAAGGGTTCCACGGTATCACCACCCCAAGAACATGGCTGTTCCACCCACAACCAGACAGTACCAGGCACACCAACGCCACCGTCCCAGAGTCACCACCCGATGAAGCAGGCACAGTGCGCCGTACCCTGACACCCCGGCACAGAGCACTCCCAGACTCCAGCCCGGAGGCATAACAATTGAGGAAAAATCAGACAGTTCTAGGATCATAGCTCCTGCGATGGCGGGCAAAGACAGCAAAAAGGAAAACCGAAAGGCCTCCTGAGGTGACAGCCGAGAAAGCAACCCCGCAACGATGGTCACACCAGAACGGGAAATGCCAGGGATCACGGCCATCCCTTGAGCAACACCGATAACGGAGCCGGCACGGATCGACACGCTTCCGCCCTTTCGGGGAAGGTGATCGGCAAGCAACAAAAGCAACCCTGTAACGATCAAAGCCACCCCCACAGCAAAGACAGACATCGACAGGCGTTCCACCAGTGGCTTGAGGGGCAGGCCGATAGCCACAGTGATAAGAGTTCCAAAGATAACAGCCCAACCAACGAACCAACCAGTCATCCGCCTGGCTTGGGGATGAAGCACCCCGAAAAACCACTGAGATCCTAAGGTGACAACATCCCTACGAAAATAGACCAATGTCGCAGCCATGGTGGCACCATGCAAGGCCACATCGAAAGCCAGAACCGGCTCGGTAAAGCCGAAAAAGGACTGAGCCAAGGCCAGATGTCCCGAACTACTTATAGGCAGAAACTCGGTTATTCCCTGGATAAGACCCAAGAGCAGGCTGTGGATCATCAATCCATCACGGTGATCATGGAGATCACCCTGGGACTCGAGCCAGCATATTTTCTGAAAAGCTCTCTGCACCGCCCTCGGACCTTATTTTCCAAGAACTCCCGGGAGACATCTCGCTGCTTGCCCGCCTTATTGACCGTCTGCCGAATAGCCTCGGTGAATTCACGATGAAGCCGTTCAGCATCGTGGAGGTGCATAAAACCGCAACTTTCAAAAGACGGATCCGTCAAGAGGCGGAATTGAGCATCCAGGGTGAGAGAGACCACGAAAACTCCGTCCTCGGCCAGTTCCTTTCTCTCCCTCATAACGCTACTCTCCAGTTCTCCAAAAACCAATCCGTCCACCAAGACAGCCCCGGCCTGAACTGCCGGTTTGATCTGAGCTCCTTTTTCAGTGATGGATAAAACATCTCCAATATCCATGATGAAGGTGTTTCTAGCGGGGATCCCCACCTGCTTACCTAACTGGGCGTGACGAACCAACATTCGGTACTCTCCGTGAACCGGAACGAAGTAGGTTGGTCGAACGATACTGAGCATCATCTTCAGCTCCTCACGAGAGGCATGTCCCGAGACGTGAGTCCCCCAGCTTTTCTCGTAGATGACTTCGCAACGACACCGAAAGAGCTGGTTGATCGTGTTGCTCACCATTTTCTCGTTCCCTGGAATAGGCGCAGCGAATACGGCCACCACATCTTTCGGCCCCAGTTTAACCCGATGATGTTTCCCTTTGCTCATAAGAACCAAGCCAGAAAAAGGTTCGCCCTGACTTCCAGTGGTCACGATAACCAAGCGATTGTGGGGGACCTTATCGATCTCTTGGAGAGGGACCAACACCTCGCCAGCCACCTGAAGATACCCCAGCCGCCGCGCCAAATCAACGTTGTTGATCATGCTCCGACCAGCAAAACACACCCTGCGGTTGAAGCGAACAGCGACATCTAAGATCTGCTGGATACGATGGAGGTTACTGGAAAAGGAGGAAATGAGCACCCTACGATTTCGCTGTTCCCGAAAAAGACGCTCTAATGTGCCCGATATAACGCTCTCCGACTGCGTAAAGCCCTCTTTCTCTACGTTGGTGGAATCGGACATCATGAGGAGGACCCCTTTTTTCCCAAGCTCAGCAAAAGCACTGTAATCGGTGATCCTGCTATCCACCGGGGTGGGATCCAATTTAAAATCTCCCGTATGGACAACGGTCCCCAAGGGGGTATCAATAGCCAAAGCCACACCATCGGGAATGGAGTGGCATACCGAGATAAAGGACACTGAGAAACATCCGAGGGATACCGTATCGCCTGCCTTGATCTCGACAAACTTAGGTTTATATTCCGGTCTTGCTTCGCTCAACCTATTGTTAGCCATACCCAAAGTAAGTTTTGTCCCATAAACCGGGACGTCCAGAGCAGGCAATACGAAGGGAAGTGCCCCTACGTGATCCTCATGACCGTGAGTCAGAAAAATCGCACGGATTCGGTCTTTGTTAACTTCAAGGTACGACGTGTCTGGAATCACCACATCAATGCCCAACATCTCCTCCTCTGGAAACATCAGACCACAATCGATGACGATCATATCGTCACCGAACTCCAGTATATACATATTCTTCCCGATCTCTCCAACACCACCAAGAGGAATAAAGCGCAGGCTCTCGTCCTTTGCCCTCGATCCTCGGCTCGTTTTTTTCCGACTTCGATTCCTCTCGTTTTTATTACTTGGATCCTTGATTTGGTTTATCACGATGAGGCACGACCTCCATATCTCTTCTCAAAATCATAGGGGCAATAATTCTTTTTATCTCTAACATAGATACACAGCATAAATCCATAGGTTAATTGTATCTCCTTGACAAATCTGATAGAATGGTTCGCTGACGATCATAGCCAACAAGGAGGTTTCGGTCTTGAGCGATAGATCTGCGATCACAGATGGAATCCAGATGACCCAAGAGGGGTACGACCAACTTTACAAAGAATTGAAGCATTTACGGAGCGAGGAACGATATGCGCTGGCTCAGAGAATTGAGGAAGCCCGCTCTTTCGGAGATTTGAGCGAAAACGCCGAGTACACCGCCGCCAAGGATGATCAGGCAAAACTGGAAAGCCGGATCCAGAGACTTGAACACCAACTCAGCAAGGCAAAGATCATCGACGTCTCCACACTGGATGGCAGTCATGTAGCCTTAGGAACCACAGTAACTATCGAGGATTCCAGCCTGAGCAAACAGTTCAGCTACTCCATAGTCGGCTCCGAAGAAGCCAACCCCAAGCAAAACAAGATATCGTCAATAAGCCCAGTGGGACAAGCTCTGATGGGGAAACGCCTCGGAGATGAAATTAACGTTAAAGTCCCTAACGGGATGAGAAAAATTCGAATCACAGATATCAAGGTCGTCCGTTAAACCCAAACAAGAGGACCTGCCCGCCACAGGGCAGGTCCTCTTTGTCACTCTTTGGGCAATCCTTCAGGCACCTCGAAGGGGTCGTCAAGCTCCGATTCTCCGAAACGAGCTACCCGATCAGGAAAAGCCGTCAACTGAAAACTCAGGGACGCCCAATCATCCCCGGCACACCGATCATCCCGATACGTCAAAACCCATTGATAACAGCAGTTATTGGCATAGGTCAACCGATAGGCAATCTCGTCCAGATGCTCCTGATCCAGATCGTAGGCTCCTAAAAGACTCAAACGAAAGGAACTCGACAGGCGGAAAGCGAGACGTTGATACAACAGGATCTCGTCATCGTAATCATCCCAAGCGTTCCATACACCCTCGACATCCTTTTGAGCGAAAGGCGAAGCCCCGTCAACCCATCGCCTGACATAGGCCGTCCCCGCCTCAAAACCACTACGCCCTCTGAAAAGAACACCTACTGTAGCGTCAGTCACCCGTTGATGTTGCTTTCCCCAGGATAGATCGTACCGAAAATCCCGATACGCTAAATGCCAAAAGGGCTCCCAACTTCCCGAAGGCGCACCGATACGACCGTAGGCCTCTCCTCCTAATTCCAAACGTTCCGTCTCAGGAAGAGGATTATCAACCTCCTCATAGTGCCCCCACGTGGCCTTAAGGCGAAGGTATTCCCTGGGGTGTTCTGCTGAAAGCCGCCACCATGGGGACGTGACGTACACCTCAGGCATTCGCCAGAGACTTCGATTATGAAGACTTCTGAGTCTTTTTTCTCCTCCGAGAGTCTCTCTCTGAGTCCAGCGGACACCGGCTTCCCAGTCCGTTTCCTTGACCAAAACCCCCCATACAGGAGTGTAAACCTTTCTGTCCTCCCAGGAGCGGTACACCCAAGCAGTTTCTCCGTACACTTGAAGCCACGGCACCAGTTCCTGCTCAATACGGCCTTTCCATTCCAGCCCCTCATCACTCCATGCCATAGTCGACACCTCAAGGCTCCCATCATCCCAGTACAGAGACCCCGATAAACCAGCACCGACCCCCTTATCCGAATTGTAGTCAACCTGAGGAAGGAACGCATTTCCCTTCTGATGTTCCTGGAGATTGACCCGATAGTCAAACGGGTACGTGAAAAGGAGTCGCTCGCCAAGATAGACTTGGGGCGAGGAGATCAGCACCTTATCACCAGGGATAAGCACAAGGCGCTTGGCTTTCAATCGGTAATGAGGATGTGGCTGCGGGCATGTAGTAATAAACACACCTTCCCACCGTCCCACCATCGCATCCTCTGAGAGAGGTACGGTCTTCTTAGGCAGCCAACCTTTTCGACGAGCGGAGGCTACGGTTGCGACCTCAATCTGCTGTCCCTTGAGGTAAACCATCTTCCCCGATTCGTCCAAACGGGCAGATCCTGACGTCTCATACAGAACACCCTCCCGGGCAGTCAAATCGTACTCGGCATATTGCCCTCGGAGAACACGTCCTCCCGATATCAGGGAGACGCCATTGGCCGCCGATGAGGAGGCCTTGACAAGATTTGTGGCAGTGTCAATCTCCAAAGTATCTGCATACACTCGCATCCCCTGATAGCGAAGCACTGCATTCCCATGGGCGTGAGCCATACCACACGATTCATCGAAGGTCAGCTCATCAGCATCCAACGTCGCCTCAAGAGGCGCTCCCCAGAGAGAGGAGGCCATGACGAGATAGACCACTAGCGCCCAGAGGAAACGTCGCCCTGCCATTCCATTACCCCTTCCTCGATACGTACCCTCGACGGAGACCCATCACCCCGCTGTCCCACAAGGCTATACCCATCCCCGGAGACCTGAATCCCTTTAGGAAACGACCACAGATCAGGAGAATCGTCACCCCAGAAAATTTCTGGAGCTCTCCATGAAAAAAAACGGTTTTCTCCTTCATAGGTGCCCGATACAAGGGACAAAAACAGCCGATCTGAAGATTGATCGTATGATCCTCCGGGCGATACGAGCTTCCACGTCGAGCCATCGGGAGCAGAGCGTCGACCAGATACGGCCTTGAGTTTGTTTGTCCTCCCGAGGCATCTGACAGACCTGACCTCAAAAACCCAGAGATCACTCGAAGCACCTCGGGAAAAGGTCACATCGTCGAACTCAACCGATGCAGAGACCCTCTCCTCGGCGGGGACATCAAGAGCCAGATCCTTGGAAAGCATGAACGTCAACCCCAACAAAACAGCTGTTCCTCCCATGCCGAGCCAGAACTTACCAGACAACGGCAAGGCGCCCTTTCTCGGATACAACCCGAAGGACCTCGCTTTGCAAGACCCTGATAAGGATCAACTTCTGTGCCACTGATACCTTGACCTGATCGGCATCCAGCCAACGCAGCTTGTAACCGTCGGCTAAGGACCAACGAAGAGGAGAGCTGTTCACTCGCTTCGAAAATGCCGTTCGCCCCTCGGACTGAGCTGACGACGCCAGCATATCAAACATAGCCTCGGCCTCACCCTGAGCCCATAGAGAGAGGAATTGCTCAACGACCTTCTCCCTGGAAAGACTTTCTCGTTGAATATCGTCTGCCGAAACATTCTTAGAGACTTCGTTTTTCAGCTCAAGCGACAGATCGACGGAGCGCGGCTCCACGACGGGAATGGGGTCAACTTTCGGCTTCTGAGACACCAGCAGAGGCCCTGGCCCCAACCAGGCTGGAGGTTCGGTCTCCACAATCGGCTCCTTGGGGGCTTGAGGGTTTAGCTGGGGCTGAGCCTCTCTCTTCACAGGCTCCTTTGGTAACTTAGGAGATACAACCACAGGGAGCTCTACAATCCGGGGCTCCACCTTTCCGGGATCCGTCTTCGCATCAGAAACACCAAAAGAGGTTCCTGAAAAGGCAAACACCTGCTCAGAACGAATGCCAAGTCCCTTCATCATCAAGTCAAAGGGACCATCCTGCTTGGGGAAAAAAACCAGTCCCTGCACCACACCCGAGATTGGCTGATCCAGTTTCTTTTCATACGACATCGGGGAAAAACGCTGGCCGTTACGAGCCGCCAGAAAAACGGTGTTACCTATACCTCCCAGGTTGAGTGGTTTGGGTCCGAAATTATACACGGTCATCAAAAAAGATTCAGCATGACCAATCCGAAGCTGCTCTCGAAACGAACGCTTATATGCTTCCTTCTGTTCAGCAGAATATCCCTTGATCAAAGCATCCGATTCCACCCAAGGATCGACCAAAGACTCTGGATAGTGGACGAACCACACCAGACAATCCCGTCCCCAATGAAAGGACGTGTTGGCTTCTAAAATATCGACAGCATCCTCCAAAGGGGAGGCCATTACAGGAGAGGCCATCAAAATCAGGAACATCCCCCAACGGAAAACATGCCGGAATCTCTTGATCACGGGAATACTCCTTAATTTATTATTCAGAGCCTAAAATCAATTACAGCGGAAACACCGACACCCTGAACCCGAACAAACCGCTGAAGAGGGTTGACCGAGTCCACCGGGATCAGAATTTTCACCCTGAAACGATTTTTAAAAGACGTTTCAAGCGCAGCAACTGCTCGAACTCGTGATACCCCGTCTTTTCGAGGGCCAGCTACCTGGGCAGCTCCAATCCTGGTCCCACTTCCCAGGGACACGATGGGAACCACCTTGGTATGCCCTTGAACTTTGGCTCCCCGATTGAGAGTCACAGTGTTAATGAATTTGTTAATAGGATCAGCGATCTGGTCGATCACAAATCCACCGATAGCTACCCCGGCGACATCCTTGAGAATATCTTCCAGATCCACAGCCCAGGCAGGAGCCCCCAGCCCAACACTTGTTAAAGCGACGGCCCCCACGACAAAACGCTTTAACGACGATAAAGCGGTCATAGATTATCAACCTCGCTCTCGGAGGGGGCTACATCTTTTGAAACGATCTCACCGGTCGGGATCATGTTTCGCAGACCATCTGGAACGGAGTACCCGAGAACAGAAACGGATTCGGGAACTTCCAGGTGAAACACGGTGCCTTCAGGCACCTCTTTCACGTCCCCACGAACCAAAAAACCTCCAGCCAAACCGAGAGGGCCTAAAAGGATGGCTCCAGCAAGGCTTCCTCCGACAGCGGCTATCTGGGCCCTCTCAGCTTGGGCCGCCTTGGTCGCAACCTCCCCCACCGAGACCGGTAAGGAACCCGGCGCAGGAGGCAACAGACGCTCCAAAGCAAAAATGACCTCACCAGGTCGCCCAAAACTCCTGGGCTTCTTCACTTTGGAAGCAGTACCCTCGACCAACGTACCCTTCGGAGCCACCAAAACTTCTCTGACAAAAAGGCTATCTGTCAGGGCTCCACGTACAACATCCCCCACGGTAACGGTGGAGGGCGAAATAGTTTGAGATAAGGCCACACGAATCACGGTTCCTGCAGGAACCGTGACGGATTCCCATTGAACCGGGTCGGAGACTAACAACCCCAGAAGCCGTTCCAAACGCATAGCCAAAGGACCTTCTCCCTTGGACTCTCCCTCAAGCAAAGTCTCCAAACCGGCCAATCTCTTGACCACCGGTCTTGATGGGTGGCTGCGTTGCTCGGTGATCCACTCGGCAACAGCCAGTTTAAACAAAAGAGACGGCTGAGATGGCGTTCCTTCTTCAACAAAATTGATCACAGCGGCCTGACGCTCAGCCACAGTCCCAGGAAGCTCCCGACCAAACAGGGATTGTTCCAAGCCGCTCAGACGCTCGATGAGACCACCGGGACGAACCTCGCCATACACTTCCTGTTCCATGTCTCCGAGTCGCTGAAAAACCGGAGTCTGATCCGCCCAAGCCACCCCGAGCAACGTCAGGGAGAACAACATTCCCGCCAAAAATATCACATATCGTCTCATCTCTTATGATGCCCCCTTTAAGGCTAAAAATCGAACGTCTCCCAATCTCAAAAAGAGAGACCTCGACCAACACAAAACAAAAAGGCCGGGCCAGAAAAACTGGCCCATGCCTAGATTATACCAAACAGAGGGGACACACGTCCTCATCGAAGATATTTAAGAGGGTTTCTGGGTTTATTGTGAATTCGAACCTCAAAGTGGAGATGAGGACCGGTGGAACGCCCACTGGTTCCAACTGATGCTACGACAGTGCCGGTAGAGACTCTTTTCCCTTTACGAACGTACAACCTTTGACAGTGAGCATATAAGGTGCTATGCGTACTATCATGACGGATAACTACCACTCGACCATACCCGCCCATCCATCCAGAATAGACGACGACGCCCGACCCAGCTGCTCTGATTTTAGTATGTCTTGACGCCTTAATATCAATTCCCGTATGGAAGGATCGCCTTCGTGTCAGAGGATGACGACGCCATCCAAAGGGGCTGTTAATACGCCCCCTAACTGGCCACCTGAACGAACGGCTTCGTCGCGAGACCGCCTTCTTCGAACCGACGGAACCGGAAGAACGGTAGTTATTGGCCGCCTGACTCGCACCTGGAAGAAACAATACCTGGCCGACCGACACGCGTTTTTTCTTATTGAGCTTATTGATCTCCATAACCTTTTCGATACCTACCGAGTATGCGGCGGAGATCTTGCCCAGAGTATCTCCCTTTTTCACCGTGTAGAAGAGGCCATCCTGATTAGGGACCTTCAAGGTAATTCCAGGCTTCAGGGAATCAGGATCTTTGAGATTGTTGGCACCAAAAAGGGTATCGATAGTTACATTGAACTTATTGGCAATGCCCCAAAGGCTGTCACCTTTTTTCACCGTATACTTTTTAACGAGGAGGGGAACCATCCTCTCCTTACGTGCCTTGATCTTGGCTTGACGCCGACGGACCTCTTTCAACGTCGCAGACACGTCCGCTGGAGATCGGGGAATAAGCAAAATCTGCCCTAAAGAGAGACGATCAGGGTTTTGTAAAGCATTGGCTTTTACGATATCTTCTTGGCGGAGGCCAGCACTCTGGGCCAAGTTATAGAGAGTGTCTCCGGCACGAACGGACCGCTCAACCCATTCAACGACCACCTCATCCAAGGTTATTCCTTGCATGACATCTGCCTTACCAGGCCCCTGAACGATGTCCTTATGCATAAAAGAGGACGAGGGATTGGGATTAAAGCGATCCAGGCCCAAGGTTTTTTCTGATCTCCCTTTGTCCATGTCCTGACCAGACAAGGGGTACAAATCCTCCTCAGGAATTACCTGATCCAAAACCAGGTTTCCTTCCTGATACACGGGTTCCACAGGAATTGGACCAATGCCCCCGGAGTCATCATACACCTCAGGGAGATCTGTCAAGGCTGCAAAAGAACTGGACATGTCTACAACTACAAACCGACAAGGCACCTGCTCTTTAAAGACAGGGCAAACTGCCGAGGCACACCCCCAGCCCTCTCCTGAACGATGCCCAGCGGCCAGAGTCAAAAACGATGCACCGAAAACAGTTACGCCAAGAACAGCGAGAAACCCTATATGCCATGAAGACCTCGAAGGATCTTTGCTCACATTGAACCACACTCCCTATTCCCTCTTACAGCACAAAGCCGTTCTTTTTACAATAAACGTCTTCCGCTTAAAAGGCAACCCCACTTTTGTTCATCAGGGAACGTTAGGACATCTTGATCCCTTGAAGAAAATCTCTATTCGTCTCTGTCTTTTTAAGACGACCTAGAATGAGATTCAGAACCCCAGCTTCGTCAACCCCAGAGAGCTTTCGACGGAGAGCCCATAACCTCTGGAGATCCTCCTCAGGAAGAAGCAAATCCTCTCGACGAGTTCCTGAACGTACGATATCCACAGCAGGAAACGTCCGCTGTTCCGCCAACTTCCGAGACAGGTGGATCTCCATGTTACCCGTCCCTTTAAATTCCTCGTAAATCACGTCGTCCATACGACTTCCGGTCTCTACCAGGGCTGTGCCAATGATAGTTAAGCTGCCGCCCTCCTCGATATTTCGAGCAGCTCCGAAAAAACGCTTTGGGAAGTAGAGAGCTGCTGGATCCATCCCACCAGAGAGAGTACGTCCCGAAGGAGGAATCGTCAGATTGGAGGCCCGGGCGAGTCGGGAGATGGAATCGAGAAGGAGAACCACATCCTTGCCGGCCTCCACCAAGCGCTTGGCCTTTTCCAAAGCCAGATTAGCCACACGCATATGTTCCTCGGCCGGACGATCAAAGGTCGAGGCGATAATCTCTCCGTCCACCGATCGAGATATATCTGTAACCTCTTCAGGACGTTCATCGATGAGAAGCATCATAAGGATACTGTCGGGATGGTTTACCGTTATTGAATTGGCCAGATCCTTCAGAATGGTCGTCTTTCCCGCCTTAGGAGGCGACACCACTAAGGAACGCTGCCCCTTCCCTATGGGAGAGAAAAGGTCGATGATTCGGCTCGAAAGTCTCTTGCTCTCAGTCTCAAGGACGAGTTTTTCATTGGGAAAGATTGGAGTGAGTTGAGCAAAATGGGGGCGATGTTTTGCTGCTTCGGGATCGGTAAAATTGACGACCTCAACTCGTAGCAGTGCTTCGTAGTGCTCCTGTTCCCGAGGTTTTCGAACCATTCCCCAGATTACGTCGGCATTTCTGAGGCCAAAACGGCGTATTTGCGATGCGGATACGTAGATATCGTGATCACTGGGAAGAAGCCCCTTAGGACGGAGAAAACCGTACCCATCGCTGAGAATCTCGAGAGTTCCGCCACCGAAACGAGTCTTCATACGCTTGGCTTGTCCTTCAAGGATAGCCAAGATCAGATCATCCTTGCGAAGGGTAGAGATCCCAGACAGATCGTCCTCTTTAGCAATCTGTCGAAGCTCGGGAATTGTCAGAGCCGCTAATTTTCCGTAAGAAAACCTAGGGTTGGGAGGAGATTTCCGAGGAATTCGCTCTGTTTCTATCCTGGACGAATCAAGGACTGCAGGGATGGTCTGGGCCACGCTTTTTTCTTCTGGGGTCATTTCGGACTGGATCCTCTCATTGTGAATTTAGAACAGAACCGTGAGCCTCCACGATATCGAAGGCCATTCGGCGAACCAAGCGATCGTTCAGGTCCACTTGAACAAAGTAGCTCCCTATAGGTAAGGGAGTCCCATCTTCTTGGAGAAGGTAAAACATGCGATCTTTATCAACGCTGTCCAAAATCTGTATTTCGTCGTAAATTATTTGATCCCGGAAATACCACCTAAACCGAATTTCATCTTCTCCGTTTCCACCGACGGTATTAACCAACACGCAGAGCTGGCGTACACCATACCCAAATCGATCACCCACACCGTAGGGGACCCCTGCATCGTCTACATCGATACAGACCACAGTCCGGTCAACCCAAGCAGCACCGAGGGGACCTTTGTGGAAGCCGATCCACAGGAAAAACAGGACAAAAAATGCGATAGAGGTGAATATGAAGAGGACGAAGAACTTTCCGCTTTTCAACGATGACACACCATTCTCAGTCGAACTGGTCCAGAAAGGAGAAGGAATAATTCCCATCTGGATCGGGCCAAGCGGGATACCAAAGAGTATATTGGACACATGATCGGATTGACAAGAGCGATAGTACCAGAAACCCCCAGGATAAGGCAAGAGGGAGAACCTTCCCCAGAAAGGAGAATTCCACATGCGTAAAGACATAACACGGTCCATAGCACTCGGAGCTCTCGGCATCGCCATGGTCGCAGGAGCCACAATATTAAGTGTTCCTGTCCCAGGATTTCGGCTATATTTTAACTTAGGCGAGGGTATCATATACACCGTCGCCATCCTACTGGGCCCCCGACTGGGCTGTATCTGCGGAGGTCTGGGGGCCGCTTTGGCTGACCTCATTCTAGGGTATCCCCTCTGGGCCCCCCTCACCCTGCTTATCAAGGGCCTAGAGGGCTATGCCGTCGGCAGCTTGGCACCCAAAGGACGTATTCGAGCTCTGGCCACAGGAGCAGCCATCATGGCTGGAGGGTACTCTCTCTCGGCAGGACTGCTCTACGGCTGGGCAGCTGCCCCCATTGAACTGGGCACCGATATCATACAGACCGGCATAGGAGCTGCCATAGCACTTCCTCTGTCCACCGTTCTTCGTCACAGAATTCTTTCGAAGAAGCTGACCGATTAAAAGCCAGCACTCCATCGAAGTTCCTGAACAAGACTGATATGGTCCTCCAGGGGAATCCCGTCCACCGACGGTTCTCCCTGGAGGGTCGTACCATCCACCGCTCCAGCTGTCACCTGAGCCTTGATCATAGCAGCGACTTCTTCGCCGTCCACACCACACCACCATCCGACGGATACAGAAAGGGCAGCAGCCAAAGCGTAGCCCCCCCAATCAGAGACATCCACAGGCAAAGCGACATCGGCTGAGATCACGGAGAGACACGAGCCATATTCAGGCATCAAAAACATGAGATCTTCCAACAAAACCCCCATCCCTGCCTCGTTTCCTCCGTCGCCAACGGCCACAGAGACAATATCCCTTTCCACGACATCGTCCAGAGGCACGACCACCTCCGAGATATCCTGAGAACGCATATCGTAGTATCGTCCGTCCGAAGCCCGCCCAGGACGCTCGATAAACACTAATCCGTCGGGAGACCACCTTAAAATTGAACTCCCCTCCTCGGCTTGATGGACCGCCACACCTCCGATAGCCGATGATGCCGCCTCTACGACTGCCCAACAGGACGAGTCAGTCCACAGTGACGCCTCCACACCGCTTCGAGAGAGAGCCCGCCCCAAAGCAGCAGCTCCACCGGGCCCGTCGGTCTCAGCCGCACCTACAGCGGGAATGAAAAAGCCCGTCACCACCGCCACTCTTCGGCAACGGAGAAGTAACTCCACGGCCCTGGCCAGATGCTCCCGACAAGCAAGCCGGGATGGGCCTCGAGCTGCACGATCTGACGCGACCAGGGACAGAGCTGAGGCAAAAAAATCACTCATATACTCAGAGTGTCGATCAATTCGATCAACTCAGGGTTCAGGGGCTTTCGCCCCTCCCAAGAAAGACTCAGAGGTGCGGCTACCATACGATGACAGAGACTTCCTATCATAATTCCTCGGCCACCCTCCAGTAAATTCTCCACAGCAAAAGCGCCCATCCGGGAAGCCAAAATAGTGTCAAAAGACGTAGGTGAACCTCCTCGTTGAATATAGCCGAGAACCGTCACCCGGGCGTCGTACCCACCGGTATCCTTCAGCTCCTCCTTCAGCCTGACAGCTGATATGGCTCCCTCGGCCACGATAATTAGAGAATGCTGTTTCCCCGCCTTGCGAGACTGGTGAAGCCGTTCACACAAAAACCCCACATCCAGTTTGCGTTCGGGAACGACGACAAACTCAGCACCACTTGCCACTGCGACATTCAAGGCTAAAAAACCGGCTTCCCGCCCCATGACCTCCACGATAAACAGACGATCATGGCTGGACGCCGTATCCCGCAGTTTCTTCACCGCCTCAAGGGCCGTGTTGAGCGCCGTATCGTATCCGATAGTCTCGTCGGTTCCAGCCACATCGTTGTCGATAGTACCGGGGATGCCCACCACAGGGACGCCACGCTTATGTAGCTCCCATCCTCCCCTGAAGGACCCGTCACCACCGATGACGACCAAGCCCTCGATCCCGGCCTTGTCTATGGATGCGACAGCAGAGTCCATCCCCTGGTCAGTCTGAAACCGCTCGCTCCGAGCTGTTCGAAGCACCGTACCTCCTCGATGGATAATCCCCCCCACATCTCGCGGTTCGAGACGCTGAAAGGCCCCATCCATGAGCCCCTCGTATCCCTGATACACGCCATAAACCTCAACCTTCCTGTACACGGCAGAGCGGACCACCGCCCGAATAGCGGCATTCATACCAGGGGCGTCCCCTCCGCTGGTGAGAACGGCAATTCGATTCATCAAAAGGACCTCCCAACGGGAAAATACTGCTCTCATTGTATCACGGGAAATAAAAAAACCCCGGACATCAAGACCGGGGCTTTGGTTTCGACAACGTGGTGGTACAGTATTACTTCTGAAGCTCGTCGATACGAGCTTTGATAGTTGCCAGCTCAGCATCCAAGACATCCAGCTGTTGTTGCAGCTCCTCCCGCTGAGCCTTAATGTTCCCCAATCGAATAATAAGCCGATCAAGCTCAAGACGCTCGGCAGCCTTGCCCGTGAAGAATTGATCCGGGTTGTCATGGTTCACATCCCAGTAAAAATCGATAGACGATCGCCCCATGGTGATCGGGCTGACGGCCGGTCGTATGGAAAATCGAACGGTCTTGGCCTTTTTTAGCAGAGACTGACCGGATTTTTCGTTATACCTCGGGAAATAGACGAATCCCTCCCGATGCCCCGTCAGCTTGAAATTAAACCTCTTATCGTAATCGACCGGAGAATATTTTTTATTGGCGATCCACAAGGTCAATTGCTCGCCAAAGGGAGCCATTCTCATGGCAGGACCGTAATTTTCAATCTCGATGAAAATGGGGATATACCGCTCCAGCTGAAGGGTCTTGAGAAGCTGGTATTTATAGTTTTCCTCCTCGTCCTTGGTCCACAGGTTTGCCTTGGCCTCCTTTTGCACAAGAGCCTGAATGTACTCAGCAGCATAGTATGATACAGTAATCTTAACGTATCCGACTCCATCCTCGTTCTCGTATGTGACCGACTTTCTCCACCGGGAAAGAACCGAATCCGTCGACGCCCAGGCGCATACGGTCCACAGAACACCAAGCAGCACTCCCACAGCGATACTCGTACGTTTACTCATAGGGGGAACAGCCTCCTTCGTGCCAATCTCACGCCATTATAGCAAAAAAGCGAATCCTTGCGACACGGGAGACTTCAAACATCGATAAGCTCACTATATCGGAAGCACACAGCCCCTTTGACACATACGTTTGAGCTCAACCCAGGAAAAAGCCTCTCCCGAAGGACTTTTTGAGACAGTAAAATCCAACACAGACCAGGCAGAAGAAAGCTCCTTAAGTTCCTTAGTCTCAAAAAAACCGCTGGTGAGGTTCCCATACAGGGCATCATTAAGCAAGACAAAGTTGTTAGGCTTGACGTGACAGATCCAGAGTCCGTACCAATAACATCAGAAAAACTACTTCCGACTTACCAAAGCAATATAACAAAACTTATCCTCATTCTCCATAAAGAACTTCTTCATTTCCAAAAACTGCTCATAGTTAGGGTCTTTGGAAGCATTTTCGTATATTCTCATCATTCCCTCAAAGCCCTCATCCCGCACAAGCCCTTCCTCACTCATGAATGCCATACGTCCTGTTTTTATCTCACAGTGATCAAAACCCACGTTTTTAAACAGTTGTACCCAATGATCTTCACTCAGTGGCGTTGCTGGTATATTGATGACTTTTCTCAACGCCCCTATAAGCTCAGGATCTTCGTTGGGCAGGTTGACATCATGAGTCAACAACACACCACCATTTTTGAGTACCCTAAAATATTCCCCTATAGCTTTTTTCTTGTCCTCGTTGCTGAGCATGGTAAGCATCGCCTCGTTGATCACGACATCGAAGCATTCATCCTCAAAGGGCAGATTTCTAGCGTCCGCTTTGACAAGCTCAATTGCATCCTCAAAGCCTGCGTCACGTATATTACTCGCAGCAGTTTTTAAAGCGTTCTCACTCATGTCAACGCCCACTATATTTGCACCATACTTGCTTGCAACATCAATCAAAGTCGTCCCCATGTTGCAGGCGACCTCAAGAACGTTTGAGTTTTTACTGATGCCAGCCCTTTCAATGAGCCACTCAGTCGCAACTTTTCCGCCCGGCCTTAGCGTTTTCTTACCAATCCTCGCCAATAGTTCGTGCCCTGGTACTCTTCGCATCAAAATGACCTCCCAAAAGACATCGCCTTACAAAAACAAGAGCTTCGTATAGACTCGACCAATCACACCATAAAAGTAAGGATACACTACCCTCTTGGTACGACTATAAACCTTATCTATATGGTAAGGTTTATTATAGCAGATAGATCAACAGACAGAGCATAGGGGAAGTTTGAGGCCGGTGGATTGTACACAACACATGGCATATAGAGAAGCGTGCAGGAAATAACAGGTTTGTTTGCAAACCAAGTAAGAATTGGGCGTGAAAGAACCTGAGAAATAGTTACACACATATTGAAAGAAAATAAACACCATAACAGATCTCTGAACAGCGTGACTCCTGGCGAAAGGGTCTGCTTGTTCCAAGAAACAGGCCTTCCCCGTCTTGAGAAGAAGGATCTTAGCCACCCCTTGAACTTAACCTCCGAGATTCTCTCCGTGGAAATATTAAGTACGGGATTTACGTCATGCCCGTCCCTTCGGAGGATGGTTGCCCATGAGTCATCGTTAAATCCTGCCATGTCGTTCATAAGCATGGTCACCGGCCACCACCATACACGGCGTCAAAGTAACCCGAGTGACTTTCAGTGACTTTCATAGATCTCAGACGACAGCGAACATCGTCCAATGTCGGCGTCCCCTCCACTGTTCCAATCACAAACTGATCGTCTTCCCGGTCCAAATCACGATCTACGTCTCCCTAGCTTACCGAGATTATCGGATTAAGAAAGGAAATAACAACGCTCCTCCCCACAGGAGGCATGAAGCTCCCCCCCCTACGGAACATCCCCCTGAGCCCTTTGTTTTTGGGGGCTCTGAAGCACTATTGTCACCAGGATACTCGTTCCAGTAGGGATCAAGAAACTCTCGAACCTGAGGATCAGAGGGAATCGAGGAGGTTATGTTTATGAGCGACCAATCATAGTCCTCCATCTCTCCCCGGTGGTTCAGAAAAATCCGAAGATCTCCCACGTGATGTCCATAGGCTCCCGCGTGCAGTATGGGAACCCCTCGTATAACCTTAGGGTATCTTAAAGTGATATGGGTATGCCCCCCACAAATAACGTCGATATCCCCCACGTTTTTCGCCAACTCCCGATCCCAGAGGTATCCCAGATGGCTCATGACGATCACCAAAGAACATCCCTCCTCCTCTCGAAGAAGCCGGACTATCCGTCGAGCAATATCAAAGTATCGCTCGTCAGCATAAGGTTTGCTGTCGTAGGCTTTGATAAGAAGCCCGAAAAAGCCCACCCGAATCTCTCCGAGCTGAATGACCTTGTAGGGAAGAAGTTTTTGGGACAACGAAGACGAGGTCTCCCGAATAAAATTAGCACATATCGAATCAAAACTAACAGACGAGAGGGCTTCATCCAATCCCTTGGCTCCAAGATAAAAATCATGGTTTCCAGGAATACTAATGTCAATAGAACAGAGTGAAAGCCCTTGAAACTCAGGAATACCCCGAAATTTCTCAAAAGTTGAGGGATCCTCCTCGTAAACCACGTTATCCCCCATATTAAGAGCCAATACAGGAATTCCCTCCTCTCGTGCTTTCTCCTTGACATTCTTGATGACCCAAGCAATTCGAGATAATCCCCCTAAGTTATCCTTATCAGGTTTAATAGCCCCCTGAAGATCACTTAACATCAGGATCCGAAGAGAGACCCCATAAGCCGGATATGAAAAAAAAACGAAACAAGAGAGGAGTAGAACACCGTATTTGAATCTCAACGCAAACATCTCCCTTCAACATACAGCATACTGACAGCTACAGGGGACCTAGTTTATGAAGAATAATTCAGAGATACCTTACGAGCAGCCACTCCTATTTGAGAAGTTCAAACATTATAATTGTATAGAAAATGCTAGTTAGACGTCAACTTTTTCATTCGCATCGCTGGTTGCTGTCATTGCTCAATGATACTGTCACCCCATAACTGATCAGAGAAAAAGTCACCCCTCCGGCAGAAGTTTCCTGGCTACTATTGGGTATGAGACAGGAACGAGTGACAGAGTCATACAAGGAAATCAAGCGGATCAAGATCATGGAGCTGCTGGTCAACGGGAAAATGACTAACCAGGAGGCAGCGGAGTCTCTGAGGGGACGAACATCTGCCCCCAGAGCACCTCAAAGCTCCACTATGGCCCATGCTGCTATAGAGGTACGAGAGGCTCTGTCTGGACTGTTGTGGGTCGTGTATAAGGGGTGACGTATCTAGATGGAGGAGGTTGAGAAGACCCCCAGAGAGATTGCCACTCACGAAGAAAAGCGGGCCTGTGAGGGCCCACAAGCCCACTCCTGACCACCCATGGAGGCGTGGTTTCAAAAAGATTCACCATGATACTACACGTGATAGTTCATCTGAGCAAGAGGGGCCAGGAGTGACTTTTTCTGGCTTGACAAACACAAATATTACGATTAGTATGATTAGATAGAATATATCAGTTAGAGTTTGGCTTTTGTATCCACATTATTGGTGACTGGTATTATCTGTCTGGTGGTAAAAGGAGGTTCTGGAAGAGAAAGTACAAGCTAACTCAAAGAGGAGCAAATCGAAGCATTTTTTAAAAAGGATGGTGATTTTACATGTGCAGAAACGAAAAAAAACGCCACACAAAATCCATTATCTTGACTTTGTTACTTATATCTTTTTCTGCTCTTCTCTTGGGAGGTTGTGGAGGCGGTAGCGATGGCAATCCAAATGGACCTGGCCCTGCTCCTGGTCCCGACCCCGCCTCTAAACCCAAAACAGCTATGGAGGCTTGGGAGGGAACATGGAGTGGTACAGGAAGCGCCTCTGCTCTCGTAGACCAAGGTGAAGGCGAGGGAACATCGACCACCTCTATTACAGTTAATTCTCTCGTCATCAAAAAAGGGACTCGAGCAGGTGATGCTATGACCTTCACCTTGAACGGGAACGGAGAACTCAACAATCAGGGTACAATGGCTGGCACCGTAACCATGAAAGATGTGGAATTTTATATGATCGGCGCAGAGCAAGCAAGCGGTGACATCTCAGTCTCTGCCATAGAGGTAGGCAAGAAAGGGAGCGTGACTATAAACATCCCAGGGAAAAACCCCATGACGCTTAACCTTCAGGAAATGAATGAACCATTGAAGGATGATTTTACCCGCCCTTTAATCTTCACCTCTAAAGGCCTCTCCTATGAGGCGGAGTCTAATAAAGATGGTACGAGCGGCTCTGGTCAGATCGAGGTTATCCTCTCAGGAAACACCATGGATATCACCGGAACCGGATCGGGGGAGAGTAGTGAAGATGTCTCTCAAGGCTCTCTGAAAAATGGAAATATGAAGATCACTTTGACAAGAAAATAAATTCGCTCTTAAAGAAGAGCTCCCTGTCACACATGATAAATTGGTGCCCCCAAGGAGTCCATCAGCTCTGCGGGGGCACCAATTTCAGTTTTTTGATGCGTTTCCATTATTTTTTCTTCCGAGAAAGATACGATGGCATCTTTGCTCAGAGGTTGAATCAGATCACAAAATTATCGGCTATACTTCGTCGTCTACAAACCTGAATTTTTGAGCGAGCATTTCCCCCATCCAGGGTAACTCGCCTAATCCTGTAAGTACGGGATTTACGTCATACCCGTCCCTTCGGAGGATGGTTGCCCATGAGTCATCGTCAAATCCTGCCATATCGTTCATAGCATGGTCACCGGCCACCACCATACACGGCGCCAAAGTAACCCGAGTGACTTTCATAGATCTCAGACGACGGCGAACATCGTCCAATGTCGGCATCCCCTCCACTGTTCCAATCACGAACCGATCGTCTTCCCGATCCAACATGATCTGAAGCTGGCTATAGGCAGCGTTGGCAAAGTGATACGAGCCGTGTCCCATAAGGACGACAGCTCTATGAGCATCACCACTCTCTCCGTAGGACTCTTGAAGTCCCCTGACAAAGCGCTCAAAGTCATCCTGTCTGTACAGGAAAGGTTCAAGCAAAACAAGACGTGAAAAACCGTATTTTCCCGTGACAGCATCGGTTCCTCGAATCAGCTCTTGAAGGTCACCGTATTCCTTCCCAGGTATGATATGCGTTGAGACCACCGTCACGTGGGAAAATCCCTGATCTCTCATCTTCGCCAGTGCGATCTGAGGGCTATCAATAGTACCCCCCTCACTCTTGTTCAACTTTCTGCGGATTATATTGGACGTGTAGGCGATCCGAATCTCCCTGTCGGGACACTCGGCCTCTATCACCTTAAACAAGGTGTCGATCGCCAATCGTCCCGATGCTACAGTGGTCCCGAAAGAGACCATAAGAACTCCTTTTTTCGTCATTGCTTCCTCCCTATTGAATTTCTATTCGGGATTCGTTCATCAGGAAGAGGATAAAATCCTCCTAAGCAAGGATAGCAAGACCGAGACTGATTTCCCGTTCAGCCAGAGCCGATGTTTCACCCGACCGCGATCGTCCATGACAAAGAGGATGATCTGGCGAGTACAGTCTTCCTGATAGCGAATGTCCACCTAAAAGAAGATGCATCGGGCACCACTGGAAGACAAGCTCCATCATCCACATTGATGGATATCACAGATCATCGCCCCCTTGTCGCCATGTTGTAGTACCATGGTGTTCGAGACGAAAAACTGGAAGAACCCCATACCGAAAGGAGGAGCGGCGAAACGGCCCGCTTGTTTCGCCGAACGTGACGTATGAACACGATCACCGTATTTGGAGCCGGCAGCTGGGGCACCGCCCTGGCGATGCTCCTCGCACGAGGAGGCCGAAAGGTGACCCTCTGGTGTCGATCAAAAAAACAGGCCGAACGGGTTACCTCACTCGGCGAAAACGCCCGATACCTTCCGGGCATTCCAATACCATCAGACGTTCAAACCACGGACAATCTCCAGAGTGCCATGTCACACTCGGAATGCTGGATCCTTGCCATCCCGACTCAGGCCGTCCGCTCTATACTCAAGCAACTGAGTGCCCAAAATGTCTCAAAAACTAAGGTCTCGGTCTGCAACGTGGCCAAGGGAATCGAGATTGAGTCTCTTCTCAGAATCAGCCAAATCGTCGAGCACGAGGCCCCCTGGATGCGATACTCCATTCTATCAGGCCCTACTTTGGCAAAAGAGGTCGCTCAAGGGCTTCCTGCGGCTGCGGCTGTCGCATCGTCCAGCCCATCGGAGGCTACGCTATGGCAGACAGTACTCAACGGATCGACCTTTCGAGTATACACCAGCACCGATGTCTGTGGCGTCGAAACTGGAGGAGCCCTGAAGAACGTCATCGCCATAGCATCGGGCATGGCTCACAGAATGCAGGCCGGGGACAACGCCACAGCCGCCCTTGTCACTCGGGGACTGGCAGAGATAACTCGCCTCGGAGTCGCCATGGGGGCCTACCCCATTACGTTGGCGGGGCTAGCCGGGATAGGCGACCTGATGGTCACGGCCTACAGTCGCCATTCCAGGAACTTTCGCCTGGGAATGGCTTTGGAGGAAGGCCTGCCCCTAGCAAAAGCTATGGAAACCCTTGGTCAGGTCGCCGAGGGAGCTTTCACCGTTCAGGCCGCCACGGCACTGGGCAAAAGGCTTGATGTGGATCTTCCCATATCACGGGCGGTCCATCGGGTGCTTTACGAGGGAGTTGCCCCAGCCTCAGCTATGCAGGACCTCATGGCTCGAGATCCCAAGCCAGAATACCCGATGGACATTTTCCGAGACTCAACTCGTTAAGAAAGGACGCTCGCCCCCATTGTGCAACGCGTTTTTATACTGTATACTCCCAGAGCTCAACAAAATAAAGGTTTTAAGAAAATATTTTTAACAGAACAATCCTGATTCTATTCTGAAAGGGATGATATCCGTGGTGTGGGCAAAGTTTTTTGAGGGTATTATGTTGATCTGTTTCGGAATGGCATGGCCAGCGTCTATATGGAAGAGCCTCACCTCCAAAAGCACCAAAGGCAAAAGTCTGCCGTTCCTTCTTATTATTCTCGTAGGATACGCCGCCGGCATCCTCAAATGCCTCTTGGAACCCCACATGCATTGGCCAGTGTTCGGGTTGTATTTCCTCAACTCGACCATGGTCAGCATCGACACAGCCCTCTATTTCCGAAACCGAAGAAGAGAGTTCCAAACCCAATAACGGTTATTATTGTCATAAAAAAAGCGAGTCCGGAAGAATCGGCTCGTCTTTTTTTATATGTCTTCCTATTCCAAAAAGTCTCGAAGGGTCTTACTTCGACTCGGGTGTCGGAGTTTTCTCAGGGCCTTGGCTTCAATCTGACGAATTCGTTCCCTCGTGACCCCAAATCGGCGCCCGACTTCCTCCAAGGTGTAAGCGCGACCGTCCTCCAGGCCGAAGCGATATCGAAGAACCTCTCGCTCTCTGTCAGAGAGCGCATTCAACAGCCCATCAATTTGTTCGTGCAGGAGGTTACACGCCGCAGCTTCCTCAGGAGAAGGCAGATCACGATCCTCAATGAAATCGCCAAGTTGGCTGTCCTCTTCTTCACCGATAGGGGTCTCCAGGGAGACCGGAAGCTGCGCTATTCGCCGGATATCCTCGACCTTGGTTGCCTCAATCTCCATGGCCTCAGAGATTTCCTCGTCCGTAGGCTCCCGACCGAGCCGCTGAACGAGTTGCCGAGAAACTCGGACCATCTTGTTGATGGTCTCCACCATATGAACAGGAATGCGAATAGTCCGTGCCTGATCGGCGATAGCTCGAGTGATGGCCTGGCGAATCCACCACGTGGCATATGTGCTGAACTTAAATCCTTTTCTGTAATCGAATTTCTCCACAGCTCTAATAAGACCGAGGTTTCCTTCCTGAATCAGGTCCAGGAAAAGCATGCCCCGTCCGATGTATTTTTTGGCTATACTGACCACCAATCTGAGGTTGGCATCAATTATTTTCTGCTTGGCATCCTGGTCTCCGTCCTCAACCCGCTTGGCCAAGGCAACTTCCTCGGATGCATCCAGCAGGGGAACTTTACCGATCTCCCGAAGATACATACGAACCGGATCGGTCAACGGGATATCGTCTAGTTTTCCCAATTCGTCTACATAGACAGCATCCCCGTCGGAGCTTCCAGATTCGCCGGCCTTGAGACGGGGGGCTCCGGCATCGACGACCTCAACTCCCATTTCCATGAGATTTTCGAAAACGTTCTCCAGAACCTCGGTGTTCCAGAACTCGACGGGAATATATTTTTCTATGTCTTTTTGAGTAACAAATCCACTTTTACGCCCCTGAAGGATAAGCTCACGAATTCGATCCATATACAGCTTGAGATCGTCTCTGGAAAAGCTCATCTCTCCTGTGGTCACGTTTTTTGCTTCTGGCATATCGAAAACACTACTCCCCCTGAATAAAGAACCCATACGTGCGAATAATCGAACGTGCCACTATCATCTTACCAATAAAAAACGCCGATCTCAACGACTCAGCCCAACCCAAGATCGACGAAAAAATCTGAATTCGAGGAAAAACATTTTCAAAAAAGGGGAGATATGTCCCACTCATCCGCACTCTAAAATCATTACCCCAAGGCAAATCGAACATCAAGCATCGGCGGCATAGCGACGTCTGGAGGAGGACCCACGACCTGCCTGGTCTCAGGCATCTCGAAGGAGTGAAGCACCGTCGAAATACGAAGATCCATGACATCGTCGGTCTCGTAGGAGACTGCCGAGCGACGAAAGCCGAACCGCTCAGCATAATATGGAATAGATCCGTCGCATGCCCCGTGAGAGATCATCCCCGATATCAATCCATCTAAAAAGGCCGTCTCGTCCTTCAATGGAAGGGGGGTGGTCATCATGATAATTTTTCGCACTCCCCGGGGCATAGATGAGCTTCGAAAAAGGCACTCGGTTACACCTGCAGTCAAAGCGCTTTCGCCCCCTTCGTTTCCATCCTCAAGGACAGTCGAGACGACATCTTCCATAGCCGGAGAGTAGCCAAACATGAGGGAAAACCCCAGAGAAAACCCTGAAATACCTTCAGGGTTTCCGTCCCACATCATGGTTCCGGCGATACCAGCCCCCAAACCACACACATAGAGGAACTCGCTTCCCAGTGCCAAAGCCCCACAGGCAAGGCGAACCATCTGTTCTCCCTGTATTTGGTTTGCCGAGACAGGGCACCAATCCATATCGTAGGGAAACAGATCAGACACCTCGAAGTCCAGGTCATTTTCCCAGTAGGGCAGGCGATTCATTCCCATTCTCCCCTCGTACAGAAAAGAGGCGGCCACCTCAGGTGACCGCCCTCGAAAAAGATCATATCGAGAGTTGTCAATCCGTCACCAGCACCCCTTGTCGACCTCGGAGCAGCGAACAAACTCTCTCCACAAGGTCACCGATCTCGGGCTTTGTAATTTGAGAGTCGGCACCGATACTCGCCGCCTTACGTCGTATATCCTCCGACATGATTGACGAGAAGATAACGACTGGCATGGCCCGGTGTTGTTCATCCTCCTTGACCAAGCGAGTCAGGGCAAAACCATCCATCTTAGGCATCTCAATGTCGGATATGAGCAGGTCAAAGTGCCCCGGTTCCTCCTCACTGATCCGATCCCAAGCGGCCTTACCATGCCCAACACTTTCCACGTTATGGAAGCCTCCCTGAGCCAAGACATCCATGACCTGACGTCGTATCAGGGGTGAGTCCTCAGCGACCAGAAGACGATACTGATCCAAGTTGCCCAGCCCTTGTGTCAGAATCTCAGCCTGAGTCTCGCTCAACCGATACTGCGACATGAGGGACGGGTTCACCGTCTGAACGATACGCTCGTAGTCGAGAAGAATGATGTTCCGCTCGTCCCGCTTGATAACGTACAGGGAGTTTTCACCCAGAAACGTCCCGGTCAAAGAGGCATCTAACTCGTCCGAGTTGATTCGATAGATTCTCTCGACGGCATCCACCACAAAACCAAGTTTTATCTCGTTGAACTCGGCAATGATGATCTTGCTGTCCTCTCGCGAAACGCTTGCCTCGATCTTGAGGTATTTCCCCAAGTCGACCAACGGAAGAACCTCGCCTCGAACCGTCGTGATCCCCACCATGGATGGATTAGCGTCTGGTACTTCCCGACAGCCTGTCCAGCGGAGAATCTCCCGGGTTTTATCCACGTTGATAGCAAAAGCCTGATGTCCCAAGTAAAAGACCACTACCTGCCATTCATTGGTGCCGACCTCAGTGAGGACCTTGTCGTTCAACCGCATAGCCACAACCCCCATTCGCACAGGTCACAAAAATCGATTATAGTGTACCACAAAACAACACACACTCCGCACATGAAGACAAAAGACTCCCCGTTATGCTATAGTCTCATCATGCTCGTATCTCGGCTCTTTTTCAACAATATTTTAAATTCAAAACACAACAAAAACGATCAAGTCTGCACAAACAGGAAAAAGGAGGATACTCCATAATGAACCGTCATACATTGCAAGTACTCATAATTCTGATCCTCGGACTAACCACCGTCATCGTCGGTCTTACATACCTGCCCACCATCACTGACTGGATCGTGAGGACTGTGGGCTCAATGGGGTACCTCGGTGTCATGCTTCTTATGGCTCTTGAGTCGTCGTTTTTCCCGTTTCCCAGCGAGGTCATTATACCGCCGGCGGGGTATCTGGCAGCCCAGGGAGAGATGAATCTGACCTTGGTGATACTGCTGGGCATCATCGGGAGCCTCCTGGGGGCTCTGTTCAACTACTGGATCTCCATGACAGCGGGACGACAATTCTTTGAACGATATGGCCGACTGTTTCTGGTCTCTACGAAAACACTGGAAAAAGCGGAGCGATTCTTCACCCGCCACGGGCATGTCAGCACTTTTGTCGGACGACTTCTGCCGGGCATCCGTCAGTATATCTCCCTGCCAGCGGGTATCGCCCGAATGCCCCTGATCCCCTTCTCCATCTGGACATCCCTGGGGGCCGGTATCTGGGTGACCATTCTGGCCCTGCTGGGTTACTGGATTGGCAACCACGGGAACGAGATTCACCAATGGATGCACAAAATCTCCATAGGCCTGGTGATCATCTGCATGTTCGTGATCGGCCTTTACGTGTTCACGGTGCGTCGCTCCCGTCAGAAGACCCCCTGAAAGTTCGGGCTAGGCTATGGTTCGAAGCAAGGCCAAGAGAAGACCAGGGTAGCCGATGGGAGTCTCGGCAATGGCACCACTGAAGCGCTCGATTATTTGACGAGCTTTTTTGTAGTAGCGCCGATCATCTGTCATAAACCAGAGAGTCACCAGGTTTCCCGCCATAACGGAGTTCCCCGACAGCAAGTCTTCGTCCCATGCTTTTGAACGAGCAAACAGCAACCCCTCATCGTCGGTTTGAGAGAGGCAATAGCCACCGTCACCATCGTCGAATAAAGCATCACAGCGTTCGAGATACTCTTGGGCTACGGTAAGCCACCGCTGCCCCCCCGTGGATCGGGAGGTCTCCAACATCCCCCAAATAATGTTCGCATAGTCATCCAAATTAGCCGGAATTCCGCTCGCATGCTCCAGTTCGGAGTCCCGAAACCGGTGACACTCCCGGACAGCCATATCCGTGTATATTGGCCTGTTCATGAGCCTTCCGCATCGAGCCAAAGCAGCAATCATAAGGCCGTTCCAGTCGGTGAGGACCTTTTCGTCCCTCTGGGGCGCCGTCCTATCGCTTCGAAAAGACTTCAGGACTTGACGGCTCTTGTTGAGAAGAACCTCCAGGTTTTCAGGGCTCGAAAATCTTTCTTTCTCGGCCAGAACGTCCAGGGAGTCAACCAAGAAAAGAGCGTTGGTGCCGGATGATATTCCCTGTTCATCGACGTAATTCCCTGCCTCGGTCACACCGTAGCACCGACAAAACAAGGGCGCTTCAGTGCCCAATACATCATAAATCTCCCTGGCAGACCAAAGATAAAAATCGGGAACCGAGGCATGAGAGGCAAAGAAGCCTTTCTCCGAAGAATACAGATTCAGGAGTACATACGCTAAGATCTCGTCAACCACCCGACGGTACGAAATCTTTTGATATTTATCAAACCCCTCAGCATAAGCGACTGCCATCATAGCCTGATCGCTGAGCATTTTTTCGAAATGAGGATGCCGCCAGGCCCGATCAACAGAGTATCGATGGAAGCCCCCTCCCAGATGGTCTCGAATGGCTCCCATCGCCATTGCGTCCAACGTGGCCTGACAGATCTCGTTGCAACGATCACAGTGGATGGCCCGTCCTATCTCAGACAAAAACAGGAGCCGTTGAACCGTAGGGAACTTGGGACCTTCGCCGAAGCCGCCCCACCGAGCATCAAAAATAGCCTGCAAACCCAAAGACGCCTCTCGGATGGTGTTGTCGGTCGGAACCCCTCCCCCCCTCCGGGGCCCCTCACAAAGGGATTGAAGAATTTCCCCAGAAGCTCGACGAAGAGACTCGTTCTCGACCTGCCAAAGCCATTTGATCCTGGGAAGGCAGTCTAACATTCCAGGACGTTCGGGAGCACCCCTGAGAGGCATGAAGGAGGCCACGAAAAAAGGCTCCAGCTCCGGGGTGAGAAAAAGATTGAGAGGCCATCCCCCCGAGCCATTCATCACCTGTGCGACATCCATCGCCGCCGCATCGAGTACAGGGTATTCCTCTCGATCTACAAGTACTGGTATAAAATCATCGTTCAGCAGAGCCGCCACCTCTGCATCTGAGAAAACCTGAGTTGTCATGACCGTGCACCAGTGACAGGCTGAATATCCCAGATGAAGAAAAAGAGGCTTATTCTGCTCCCGTGCAACAGCTCGAGCCTCATCACCCCAAGGATACCACTGAACGAGATCTTGGCCATGAGACCGGAGATACGAGTTTTCTGCATCCTCCAAGATATATCGTCCTTTCACGACAACCCCTCCCTCTCCACGATAGGCACCAATTCCTCAAGGCCATCCAAGACCTCCCACGCACCGACAGCTGATAATGCTTTGTCGTCGAAACGCCCTGTCGTTACCCCAATGCCTCGGACACCAGCGGCCATGGCCGTCTGTATATCGACATCGGTATCTCCCACGTACAACGTCGAGTCAGCTGACGCTCCAAGAGCATTCATCGCACCCAGTACCATATCCGCCTCGGGCTTGGGGCGGTATATCTCGCCCAATCCCGTAACGAAATCGAAGCGATCAAAAAGGCCCACAGCACGAACGACTGGCTCAGCTTCCTTCCGATTGGTCGCAATACCGAGGCAAACTCCTAAAGATCGAAGCCGATCCATCGTCGGGAGTGTCTTGGGAAAGGGGACGATGCCAGCATATTCGATTTCCCGAAAGATTTTTCTATACTCGTTAAGCCAATGCTCATCGTAGTCGCCCCACAAGGCATGCATCCCCTTTGAAAGGGGGATACCCACGATGCCCATGACCTGTTCTCTTGAGACCGCAGGAAGCCCCATTCGTTCGGCAACCCCGTTCATGCAGTTGGTGATTCCCTGACTACTATCTACTAATGTCATATCAAAATCAAACAAGATAACTCGAATCATGCCCATCACATCCTTTTTACCTGTACCTGCATAGAACACAAACGGCCGACCCAGTATACTGGATCGGCCGTCGTAGGTGCAAACAAAAAACGCCGCCACTGCTACGACACCACCGGCGTCACGAACGAGGTTTGTTCTTCTACCCGGAACTGCCCAACAATCGCGTTGAGCCGTTCGGCACCGGACGAGAGGTTCTGAGCCTCTTGCGCCACCTGCTCCGAAGCAAGTGCCGTATCGTCGCTGC
>PDTB01000033.1 GCA_002748665.1 Dethiosulfovibrio peptidovorans
ATCACGGTACCGCGAGAACCTTCTTTCTCCCCCTACTCCCTCTTTTCCCTGTACATCCCCACCGCCTTCATAGCCGCTTCCATAAACTTGCCTTCTTTGCCCAGTTCAAGAACCTCCACCGACCGCTTTGTAGCCACATAGGGAATGGGAACCTTCCAGGAAAGGCCCAGGGCAAGCCCCTCCAGCACAAGCCAGCTCCCCCGGCGGAACCTTTCGACCTCCCCTTCCTCACTGTCCAGGATCATACCCAAACCCCTGTAGGTCTTTATTATGGGGGCCGCCAGAGCGTTGTACTGGCTCCCCCGGTAGTGGCCCCTCATGCTCCGGTAGAGCGTCATCCCCTCCCGGCCTATCAGGGGGATGGCCGTCAACGCCTGCTCTGCAAAGGCGTCCTGCATCCATTCTGCCCACCCCTCATCATCATTATCTCCGGGAATACCGTCGCTTGCGGCCTTCATCAATATCGCCGTCACCGAAAGGGCAAAGATGGTTTTCAACCCCTGCTCTACGTTCTTGTGCCGGATATTCTGGGCCATGTCGTAGACGGTCATGCCAAAGGTGGCCGCCGCGTCGGAGGTGAAAATCATGGCAAGCCGCACAAAGCCGCTCTGCCGCCACATCCTGGGATTGTCCCTGGCAAAGGCCGCCTGCTGGGTGAGTCGCACCGCCCTCGAAGCTTCTCTCACGGCTCCTTCCTGGCCCAGCTCTTTCAGGTTCGCCTTGTAGGTGGCCATCCATCCCACCGCCGCCACCCACCTGTCCATTGTGGCAATGGGCACCAGGCTCATATCCACCGCCTCTTCCCACCGGCCTAGCTTCCTGTTCGGGTCGTGCTTCATGGCGTGCATAATGGCACTTCCCGCCCGCTCCCTCATTTGAGGGTCTAGGGCATAGACCTCTTCCAGAAAATCGTTTCCTCGGACGGAAAAGTCCGCCAGGGCAGCTATCAGGTTGTCCGTCCCGGCGGTGGTGATGAACCGGGGAAGACTGGTGGTCTGTTTTAGCACCGTTCCCAGATTGCCCGCAAGATAGGTAATCACCATGCTTTTGGCCGCCATATCCGAAACCCCGTCCAACAGCTCGTAAGAGGCCCTGGCGTCATCCTTAATCTGGGCGTTGTACACGCTTGCCAGGGTGCGCCAGGCTTCGTTGCCGAAACGGGCCTTTATCATGGTGGCGATGTTTTCCCCCGTTGCCGGGTCTGGGGTCAAAAGTGCTCTCGCAAGGTTGCCCGCCACCCTTGCCATTCCTGCGGCGTGCTCGTGGCTTTCCATATCGCTGTGCCAGTTCTCGAAGAGTCCCAGCTTGATGGGCTTCTGGTGCTTCTCGTCAATCTCGAGGCGATCCTGCATAAAGTTCCCCGCCACACGCCCCAGCACTGCCCCTGCGTCCAGCCCCTCTTTTTCCATACTTTCAAGGGAATCCACATCGGTCAGGCCACCAGGGCCGTAAGCCTCCAACCGGTGTATGGACGTATAGAACTCCTCCCGGGTCATGCCCTTGTTGAAGGCATATATGAGAGATTCGTTAATCCTGTCGAAGTTCCGTTCGTGGTCTTCCACCACCAGCTCCGCCGCCCGCTTTTGATCTTCCGACAGAAGCCCTATAAGCTCCTGTACGGTCTTTTCCGGGTTGGGCATTTTGCCGAAAACCCCGTGCAGAATCGCCTTGGCCTTCTTCTCGTTCCACATGCCCACGTAAATATCCATGACTTCGCTGTAGGTAAAGGCCCTTCCTTCAATGGTGGTGGCCACCCTGGCAAAGTCCTTCACCCTGAGCCCCAGAGCCTGGAGTTTGTCTTCCATCCACTGGCGGCGTTCCATCACGTGAAAAAGCACATCCCGCCGGGCTTCGTTCAGGCTGTCCACAAAGGCTCTCACAAAGGCCCCCTGGTACTCCCTGTCTCCCCCGTCTATCCAGTTGCAAAACCTGTCCGGGTTCAATGTTCCCGCAAAAACCCAGTCCTTGGCCTTTTCAAGTCCTCCGAAGATTCCCTTGTACTGCTTGCCCATGTCCTCCCTGCCCGCCCTGATCTTTGCGGTCTTGGGCTTGGTCTTCATAAGCTGGTCACGGAAAGCCCCCTGGAGAATGTCCGACTCTTCTTTGCGGGCGGCCTCCCAAGCCACATACTCCCGGCTTCCTTCTTCAAAGAGGGCCTCCACCCGGTCGTGCAAATCCCAAAGCTCTTCCAGGGTCATGTCGTTCAGGGTTTCGGTGTGCAGGAATTTCAGGTCTTTTTTGCTTATCTTTCCCGCAGCCTCGGGGTTTTCTTCCAAGTACGCTTCGAGCTCCCTCCGGCGTTCCAGGGTTTGGGCGGTGCGTTTCTTCAGGTCGTACTTGCTCAAGAGCTCCTTGATTTCCTGCTGCTTCCCCCAGATGACCCTTTCACTCCTGCCCATCCGCTCAATGTTTCGGACGGCCTTGGAAACTTTCTTTTTCAGTTCCCGGCGTTCTGCCTGTCGGGCTTTGAGTTGTTCCTTCTCAATCTCCCCCAACACCCCCGCTTCCCGGGCTTCCTTGCGCAGGGTTCTTTTCTGGCCCTGAAGTTCCTTGCGGCCTTCCGGGGACTCTTCCAAGCGAAGAGCCTCGTCCAGGGCCTTCAACTCCGCCGCCAGCTCCCCAAGAGTGGTCTCCCGGTCAATCTCCTGTTCGGAAGCCAGAAGACGGGCGTAGAGGTCTTTCATCTCCGGGGAGAGCTCTATGCCCAAAGCGGCCCCTACGTTGTTGTAGAGGTCTATCAGCCAGGCCCGCACACGCCGGAAAACGCTCCGCAACCCCTTGCTCGGGGCCTTCCCCTCGGCGATGTAGGTCTCAAAGCCCTTGGCGAAAAATTCATGGGCCTTGGTTCGGGCTTCCCGGGATTGTTGAAATTCCTCCCAGGTCACCCCCGCTTCCCGCAACACCGTTTCCACGTCCGCTCTCAGCTGGGGGTCTACCCCCTCCATCTGGCTCAGCTGAATCATGGTGTGGAACATGTGGTGTCCCAGTTCGTGGAAGGATCCCAGTTCGTGGAAGGACGTACTTTTGTTGGCCCCGGAAAAAAGGCTGATGAGGCTCCTGCCACTTCGCAGAAACTCCGTCATCCCCCGCACACCCTGATAGAGTCCGGGATGTCCAGAACGGGCCTTGACAAGGTCAGCTTCGGTCTTTATAGTGGGAGCCATAGAGTTTTGCGTGTTCGCCTTGGGCAATTGGAGCCCGTCAGGATTAGTCCACGCAGAGCTCTTTTTTTCGTTTACATAGAGAAGCCTTCCCTCTTCGGCCTGTTTTACAAACCACCTGCTATTCGGTTTGCCATCCATCCCTTTCCCGTAAGCACTGGAAAGGATATTCACATCAAACCCCAGCTCTTTTTTATTCAAAGCTACCGGAGTAATGACGGAAGAGCCAGCACTATCTTTTAACTCTGTCATTACAACGATACTGTCCTTGCGAGAGCCTGATTCAAAAATTGCAATGGGATCGGCCAAAGCTCCCGGAAGTTGTTTGAGGATGTCCCTGTCCATTTCAGGATGATCTTTTAAAACTTGAAGAAGCTTGCTTGCCTTCATCTGCACAGGCAAATGTTGCGCCCCCACCAGAGTGAAGACCAAAGGTGTTGTCATTACGTGCACAGAGCCCTGTGGCGGGAACTCTTTGTTCAGCACTTCATCCACCGTCTTCTCCCACGCCGCTATGTCCTCTTGCAGTTTCTGTTCTGCTTCCTGGGCCTTCTGGAACAGCACCAGCTCCTTCTCGTGAAACTCCGAGATAGCCCGCTGCCTGTCGCCCTGAATCGCCTCGTCATACTCCACCACGTCCACACCATTGCGCTCCAAAACCTCACGAACCGAAGCCGGTGCACTGGAAGGCACCACCGCCCCGGAGAAGTCCCCTATCTGAACAATGCGGTCATTCTTCGCCTCGAAGTA
>PDTB01000034.1 GCA_002748665.1 Dethiosulfovibrio peptidovorans
TCCCATGCCGAACCCGGCAGTTAAGCCCTCTTGCTCCGATGGTACTGCGATTCGCTTCGTGGGAGAGTAGGAATTTGCCAAGTGCCTTTTCCCTTTGGGGCCGGTAGCTCAGGTGGCTAGAGCACTCGGCTGATAACCGAGAGGTCAGTGGTTCAAGTCCACTTCGGCCCACCAGATGTGAACATGCCCTCCTGTCGTATGGCAGGAGGGCATGTTAGTGTATGATAGACGTGGTCTTTTATTCCTGAATTATTTGAGGGGGGATCGTCATCAAGGGTATAGGGGTGTCGCTTGGAGTGGCTATTGGTCGGGCTTTCGTCGATTGGAAAGAACACATCGAGGTTGAGAAAGAGTACGTGGACGATGTGGAGTTGGAACTCGATCGTCTGAATGCTGCCATTGAGGTTGTGGAACAGGAAATCCGGGAGGTCTATGACGGTGTTTCGTCTCGTCTGCTTCGCGACGAGGTGGAGATCTTCACCTCTCACGGCATGATGATCAGCGATCCTGAGTTTATCGGTCAAGTCAAGGGGAGAATTATTACCGAAAGTGTCAATGCTGAATGGGCCGTTCGCTCTGTGGCTGACAAATTTATTCAAGTATTCGAGGATATGGATGACGTTTACCTTAAGGCAAAGGCCGATGACCTCAAGGATCTCTCAGCCCGTCTATGTCGTCTCCTTCTTCATGTAGAAGGTGGTGATTTGTCTAAAATTAACGAACCATCTATCATTGTTTTCCGGAACTTGGATGTTGGGGATTTAGCTCGGGTTGATCGGGATAAAGTCCTGGGCATCGTCTCTCAGGAAGGGACGAGGAGTTCCCATGGGGTTATCAAGGCCCGCCAATGGGAACTCCCTGCCGTTATCGGTGTCTCGACGATATTGGAGATGGTGGAGACCGGTGAACTTCTTGTCATAGACGGGAGTGACGGGACGGTTATCCGAAATCCTGATGAGGCCACCTTGGAACGTTACAGGGAAAAACAACGATCTTTTATCGGTTTTCACCAGCAGCTTGCGGAGATGGCTCATCGACCAACGCTTACCCAAGATGGCTATCCCCTTCGTTTGTATGCCAATGTGGATACCCTGCGGGATGTAGAGAGAGCTCTCCAGAAGGGAATTCGAGGGGTAGGGCTTTTTCGGACCGAACAGCTCTATATGGATAGGGATAGGTTGCCTACTGAAGGAGAACAATTTGGCGTGTACAAGAAGGCGGTTCTGGCCACTCAGGGACGGACTGTTATTTTTCGGACGCTGGATATAGGATGTGATAAGGTCCCCAGCTATCTTAACGTTCCCCGAGAATTAAACCCGGCTTTGGGCTACCGGGCGATTCGGCTCTCTTTGGCACGAGCTGATATCTTTCGTATCCAGCTTCGGGCGTTGCTCCGAGCCAGTGCTTTTGGGAAGGCGAAGATTATGTTCCCAATGATTTCCGGTGTGGAAGAGTTGCGTCAGGCTCGGGGCCTCCTGGAGGATGTCAAGTCGGCCCTTCGAAAGGAAGGCATTCCTTTCAACCCTGATGTTGAAGTGGGGGTTATGGTGGAGGTCCCCTCAGCGGCGGTCGTCTCCGACCTGTTGGCCAAAGAGGTGGAGTTTATGAGCATCGGTACGAACGACCTCATACAGTATTCGTTGGCGGTGGATCGAAGCAATGACAACCTGTCTGGTCTATATAGTCCCTTTCATCCGGCTGTGCTCCGGCTGGTTTATATGACCATCAAAAACGGTCTCCAAGAGGGGATCAAAGTCAGTCTCTGTGGCGAAATGGCCAGCGAACCACTGCTTATCCCTCTATTGATCGGTATGGGGCTTGAGCGTTTCAGCGTCAATAGCGACGGGGTTTTGATGACACGGTGGATCATGGCTCAGGTTGATCGCTCGCTCATGAGGGAGACTGTGGAACAGGTGATGTCCTTGACCTCTACGGAGAAGGTCCGACGGTTTTGCGAAGAATGCTTCGCTCCACTTAAGGACTATCACGGCTAAAAAAGATCGGAAGAGGAAGAAGGCCTCTTCCGATCTTTTTTATACGTGCGGTTTTTAGTGAGATGTCTTTTGCTGAGGTGCCGGAGGTATATACACAGGCACTGGTTGGGGCGTAGAGGCCGCAGGCGCAGGGGCTGTAGGAGCGACGGTCATGGGAACAGAGCCCGAAGGTGCGTTTGGCGATGGGCCTTGGATGGTCGGGATACCAGGGCCTTCCGGTTCACCGGTGATGTTCCGTACCGGAGGAATGGGGACGACCGGGTTGAACTTCTGCCCCGGATGAACGAGTACTTTTTTGGCACCCAAAGGAGACATTCCCGTGACAGTCCGAGGAGTTAATACCGGTTGTGGTCTGACTGTGTTTTTTGGGGAGGAAGCGGTACTTTTCGGCTGAGTTACATACTCCAGAGGCGCGGCGTATGCTCTTGCGTTGTATCTATGGATGCATTGCCCCGGGAGATGTCCATGGTGATCGCATCTTGTGGGCACGATGACCGGCAAGCCGTGCGTAAACGTCAATCCGGCAGGATCCCACAGAGCGACGGCCTCTCCCGTAGCCCGATTTTGAAGAACTCGGGAAAGAGGGGGATAATGAGGATCGACCGCAAGGGTGGTGGTGAATGCCATCTGAGCTTCTCGAAGATGTCCCATACCCTGGTATGCTTTGCCCAGCCAGTACCACCCATCAGGCGATTGAGGTTGTTGGTGCAGGTACGCCTTCAGGAAGGTTACTCCTCTGATGTACATGCCACTTTCTACCATTTGACGTCCAGCTCGCCATGCCTCCTGAAGAACGAGGGACTGAGAGTTGTCCCTGGGGCGGGGAGCTGCTGATAGCGACGTTGCAAAAAGACACACAACGAACGCCAAAACCACGATTTGTATCTTGTTCATAACTGTTATTCCTCCTTTGCTTTTTTTAGCGATGGGCATGGTAAATCGACATGACAACGAGATCTCGAAGGCCAATAGGGACCTCTTTGTTCTCCTTGACGACTTCAATGATCGCTTCATGTTCTTGAACCCACAGAACCTTAACGGTTCCGATCTTCTCAGGGAGGACTACGACAGGCCGTTCAGGGTCCACAGTGTCATATCGGTCGCTTCGGATCACTGAGAGCAGATCACCTGGTCGAAGGCCCTCAATTTTGCCGAGGCTCATGATGTAGCGCCGCCTCTTAGGGGGCTTAGCTGCCATATTGTCCTTTGTCGGTGAGATGATCCGCCCGATTATACGATATCCTGTGATCCCGTCAAACAGGGTATCTCGGCTCTTCCGAAGAGCTTTTTTGAAAGCGTTCCAGTACGATGTCCTCTTGAAGGATTTCCAAAGTGGACGGCTCATGGGTTGATCGTACTCCTTGGGGTTGGGGAAAAGCTGCCAAAAATCCAAACCTCGGGGAAACATTTTATTGATCGGCAAAAGATCCAAAGGGCGGAAGAACAAAAGCTTTCCACTCTCTGGCTGTTTTGTGAGATAGAATGTCCGTCCGTCACCGGGCATGAAGGTGAACCTTCTGTCCTCTCCAGCAACGGAAAAGGCTCCAAATCTCTCTCGAGTAATGCCGTCGAACAGCTCTATCCGCAGAGCGACGTACCCCATTCGATCCATTCCCAGGTGTTTCCGATCGGTCATTTTTAGTTTGTAGAAAAGAAGCTTGATCCCTATGTCTCCCTTGGGACCTCGTCCCCTGAACCAGTCCGATTCCTGTTCGGGCGGGAGAACTAAAACCTGAGCGTATGGATATTCCCGGAGCAGGGTTACAAACTCTTCCGTGATCTTTTCGGGAAAGACGTCCACGGGGTAGTATTTACTTTTCCATATCTCAATAGGGGTGTCGTTTTGCACTGGCAGAACCACGATACTGATACCCGGTGTGGTCAAGACCGTGGCATGTGCTGCTCCTCCAGGAGTGCTCAAGATCGACAGACTCGTGAGGAGCAACAGCAGCGTTCGTCGAATGACGTTCATCAGTCCGGTCTCTCTCCTCTCCGTTTTTCGGGGTGTGTACGCTTCACTCTCCTATTGTATCCCCAATTGAAGCTCCGTGTTGAGTTCCTGGAAAAATTCGTCCAGATCACCGTCGATTCGGATATCGATTCGATCAGGGGCAAGATACGCAGGGGAGACGTACCCCTTGTTGACCACTATTATACTTCCTTTGCACAGAGATGGGAGGATGGCCGCTGGTGCGACCGTCAGGGACGATCCCAGAACGAGCAGAAGATCGGCCTTGTGCATCAGAGACTGGCATTCGTTCAGATGCATGACCGCCTCTCCGAAAAACACGATGTTCGGTTTGATGACTCCGCCACACCCGCAGCAGTGAGGCACCTCCTCGGCCATGGTCATCTTGTAAGAGGTTTTATAGTCGTAGGATTGTCCACACGAGATGCACCTGCTGCTCCAGACGCCGCCATGGATCTCCAAGACCGACTGTGAGCCCGCCTGTTGATGGAGGGCGTCGATATTCTGGGTGACGATGCCTTTGAGTTTCCCGTCTCGCTCCAGAGCTGCCAGAAAACGATGGGTGTAGGTCGGGGTGATTTTTTCCAGGGCCGTCAGAAACTCTCGATGGAACCGATAGAAAAAACTCGGGGCCTCAAGAAAAAAATCGATGTCAAAAATTCGCTCCGGATCGACGTCGTACTGACGCCTATAAATTCCGTTGGGACCTCGAAAGTCCGGGATCCCTGCGCTGGTAGAGACACCAGCTCCGCTGAGGACCGCCACCGATTGGGCTTCCCTCAGCAAGTTGACACAGTTCATGACCGAGGTACCTTGCTTTTTCATCTGAGACACCGTCCTTCTTTTAATGCAACCGGTTACATTGAGTGGTACAATTTTCTGCGACAATCACGAGCTCATCTCTTGAAGGAGGAAGATATGCTATGACTCACCTTACGTACGGAGTGGAGGACCGGCCTCGTTTTCCCGTTTTGATCCTTGCCGGAGCGCAACACGTTCTGACTCTTTTTGGGGCCACCACGCTGGTTCCCCTGATTTTTGGTCCCGCCCTGAGGATGTCACCCGTGCAGATCGGTTTTTTCATCAGTGCGGTATATTTGGCCATGGGACTGGCGACTCTCATCCAGACAAGTACGTTAGGATCGGGGCTGCCCATCGTTCAGGGGTCCAGCTTCAGTTTTATTCCTCCTATCATGACTATTATAGGCGCATATGGGGCTCAGGGGGCCGATGTCTGTCTTCAGTATGTCGGAGGCGCTTTGATTCTGGGAGGGGTTATGATGGCTGCCATGGGATATGCCGGATTGGTCGGAAAGGTTCGGAGGTTCATCACTCCGGTCACGGTCGGCCCGACGATCATGGCTATCGGTTTTTCATTGGCCCCGGTTGCTGTGGAGATGAACGCTGCCCATTATTGGCCGGTCTCCTTGGCTGTCGTGATCCTGATCTTTCTTTTCAGCCTTGGGATGAAAAATCGCTACATCAACATCTTTTCAATTCTCTCCAGCGTTGTGCTCGTCTACCTTCTGTGCCTTGTACTCAGCGTTTCAGGTATCTTCGAGACTGGACATCCGGCATTTATCGATTTTTCAAGCGTCAAAGAGGCCCGGTGGTTTCAGTTTACTGGTCTCATGCCCTGGGGGTCCCCGAAGTTCAGCATCATAGCTTTCGGCGCTATTTTGGCCGGATTTTTCGCCGTATTCATCGAAAGTCTGGGTGACTATTACAACGTGAGCCACGCATGTGGCCTCGACGATCCCACTGAGGAAACCCTGAACAAGGGCATAGGAGCCGAGGGTATCGGATGCGCTGTCGGTGGTTTTTGCGGAGCTGTTGCCTGCACATCCTACACTGAGAATATCGGACTTATCGGTCTGACCGGCGTGGCGTCCCGGTGGGTTGTTCGTGTCGGCGCGATCATCCTCATCATCATGAGCTGCATCGGCAAGTTGGGAGCTCTTGTGGCGACGATCCCTACGCCCATCATCGGAGGTTGCTACATCGCTCTTTTCGGCATCATCGGGGCTCTGGGAATCCAGGCCTTGAGCCGTGCCGATATGGGCTCTCAACGAAACGTCATGATCGTGGGTTTTGCCTTTCTCATGGCTCTGGGGCTTCCGGGGTGGGTTGAGGGCCAGAAGGAGATGTTCTTCTCTCTGGGGATAGCCGGCCAGGTTCTCTGGGCTGTGGGAAAGACTGCCATGGCGGTTGCGGGAATATCGGCGGGAATCCTGGACAACCTCATACCGGGCACCGACCACGAACGGGGGATCCACAGAAAAAAAGAAACTCGTTGACGCCTGTCTGAAACCATGGTATGATTCCCCTCGTATTGAGATTAGGAATCAATCCTTTTAGTTAGGTGTCTAATACTTATGTAGAGAAACGGAGGAGTTTGACAATGGCATTGAGCAAAAAAATGGAAGAGGCTATGAACGATCAGATCAACGCCGAATTTTTCTCGGCGTATCTCTATCAGTCCATGTCGTCCTGGCTTGATTCTGTGGATCTGCCCGGCATGGCCAAGTGGATGAGTGTTCAGGCAAAAGAGGAAATGGAACATGGCATGCTCTTTTACAATCACGTTCTGGAGCGTGGCGGTCGGGTTATCCTCAAGGCGATAGAGGCTCCTAAAGCTGAGTGGGAGTCGCCCCTTGACGCTTTTACTGAGGCCCTGGAGCACGAGAGATATATCTCTCGACGGATTGACGATCTTACGAACCTCGCCATGGAAGAGAAGGACCACGCCAGTCGGATCATGCTCAACGACCTGGTGACCGAGCAGGTTGAGGAAGAAGATAACGCTGTTCGTAACGTAGCAAAACTCAAGATGCTTAAGGGGAGTGCACGTGCCCTGTACATGCTGGACAGAGAATTAGGGAATCGGGAATAGAACAGAGATAGGCAGACACGACCGAGGTGGAAGCCAACCTCCCGCCTCAACCCAACCACACATTCGCCCCGACGCCGATCCTTTGCTCGCGCGTCGGGGCGGATGCGTCTCTTTTTAGGGCTCTCTCTGTCTGTGCCCCCTGTGCGTGAGTCGATCCCGTCATTCTCCGATGAGGAGCTGAACGGAACGTTCGTCGGCAATAGAATAAAATGAAGGCGAGGAAATCTGAAAAGTCTCTTTGGGAAAAAACATTCAATGCTATAATTCACGAATAGTATGCATAATCAAGACAGCACACATGATCGAGGAGGCACTTGCCTGTGAAGGGTGTCACGCGTTTACGAAGATCGTCTTCTGCGAGGCGACAGGCCCTGTGAACGACCGTCCTGTGGGGCCGGAGATTTATGGGGGCTGTCACCGCCCTGCTGCTGTTCGTTCTTCCCGCTCTTGGAGCCGAAGAGATCTCCAGCTTCAGCCGCAGGATAGTGGTGGGAGCCGACGGCGCATCGGCCTCGTTCCTCACGACGGCTCCTCTGGGCTGTAAGGAAGGGCTCACCGTGGCGGTCTCATGGGAAGAACAAGGGGAGCATCATCCCCCTCTTCTATCCCCCTGACGATCTCTCGCCCGCGGTGGTTCGGGAGGCCATGAAGGGATTTGACGGTCGCTCCTTTATCAACTCGTACGTCAGACCAGGAAGTCACATAAAGGCCCCCTCACCCCCGAAGAGAACAGCTTGTACTACAAGCTGTTCTCTTCGGAATCTTTCTGTCGATTATTCTTTCTTTTATCGTGAATGGCATCAGTAAATGTCGAAAATTTTTTTGCTGTGTTGAAAAACTCGTTTTATCTTCATGACGGCCCTGCCTGTTTTCTGTAGCTTTTCCATTTGGTGGGGGCGAAGGCACATACGGAAATGGAGAGAAAATACGCTCTTTTGGGCCATCGTTATCTCGCCAATCGTCGTCTTTGTCCTTCTTCTTGAAGTGCTTGTCATGGCTGGATTTATCTACAAGGCCTCAATCGTCATCTCGCCTGTCTGCGCTCTGTGCCTGATCGTCATGGCCCTTTTGATGGTCATATTTTATTCCTTGCTGAGACACCTCAGGCCTGAGTAGCGGAAGCTCGTGGACAGGATCAAGGGCTTTGCCATGTACCTGCGAACCACCGAGGACGATCGGTTGAAGACCCTGAACCCACCCGAGAGGATCCCCAAACTCTTCGAGCTCTACCTCCCCATACGCCCTGGCTCTCGGTCTCGAAGGGGCGTGAGGTAAGGCCTTCGAGACGGTCCTTACTCGGGCCGCTGCTGTCGGTGAGGAAGGGTACAGTCCCTCCTGATATGTGGGAGCTAACCCGATTCACATAGCTGCGGCAGGCTCCATGGGATAGTTTACCTCGTCTTTGGGTGAATCCTTTGCTGGGTCAATTGCCTCGTCTGCCGTGTCTCTGTCGGCGGAATTCTCCTCAGCTTTCTCCGATGGAGGCAGAGGAGAGTGTCCCGGCGGAGGTGGTAGAGGCGGTGGCGGTTGGTGATCTCCAAGCCGTGAGACGGTCATGTCAGCTTCCACGAAACGTGCACAGTCCCTGCCTCCAATGGAGATCAGGACAGGCGTCTGGCACAGCATAACAGTATAGCAATGAACGTAGAAAAAGGAGCCGCTTTGAACGAGGGCGACTCCTTTTCCTTTTACCGACACCGATGGTATAGTTATTCAAAGGATCACGTCTTGGCGAGGAGGTGGTGTCGTGGGAAACTCGATCGATGTTTTTCCTGTCTCTTTTTCCAGAGACGATGTAGTTGCCGGGGAGTCGCACGGGTTGAAAAAATCGTTGCTGGAAGAACTGCGTTTCCCTTTAGATCGCATACGGGATCGATACAACCGGCGAGAGTTGATCCATCCTGATCCTCTGGAGTTTTTGTGGGAGTATCCAGAACTCGGGGATCGGGAGATCGTTGGACTGGTGGCATCGTCTCTGGCCTATGGTCGGGTTGTCCAGATTTTGAAAAGCGTCAGGCAGGTGCTGGATACCATGGGCCCATCGCCCCGCTCCTTTGTCTTGGGCGGAGACGAAGAGCTTTGGAGGCGCTGTTTCAAGGGGTTCTGTCATCGTTTTTCCAGAGCCCACGAGTTGGTGACTCTTCTGGGGGGCGTTCGGAGGCTTTTAGTTTGTCACGGTTCCTTAGACGAGGCTCTGGCAGCGCATCTTCGAAAAGACGGTGCGCTTTTGCCCGCTTTAAGCGCCTTCGTGAGGGACTTGGTTGGCGAAGAGTGCAATTCTCTCCTGCCGTCTCCGGCGAGGGGAAGCGCCTGTAAGCGATTGATGCTGTATGTGCGGTGGATGGTTCGTCAGGATGACGTGGACCCTGGGGGGTGGTCGTGCCTTGCCCCTGGGGATCTGATAATTCCATTGGACACCCACATGCACAGAGTATCCCTCGCCCTGGGACTGACCCGACGACAAGCTGCGGACTTGAAGACGGCTTTAGAGGTGACGCGAGCCTTCGGGGAGCTGGATCGCTCCGATCCTGTTAAATATGATTTTGCCCTGACGCGTTTTGGTATTCGGTCGGATATGACTCCCGACCAGATTCGCGTTTTTTTTCAAAAGGAGAGTTGAAAGTGGATCGTATACTTTGGGACTGCGATTTTGTCGCTGTCGACATAGAGACGACGGGGCTATCGCCCCGTTGGGATCGGATCGTGGAGATAGGAGCTCTGCGGTTTTCGCCTGGAGTGGAGGTAGAGGGTTTTGAGACCTTTGTAAATCCGGGACGGGCCATTCCTCCCGGGGCGATGGCTATTCACGGCATTACCGATGAGATGGTGGCGAATGCGCCGCCTCTGGATCGTGTTGTTCACGATCTGGCGGTTTTTTTGGGGGATGCCCCTTTGGTTTTTCACAACCCTGCCTTCGATCTGGGGTTTCTCGATCAGGTCATGGAGGACGTTGATCCTGCGTGGCGAACCAGGGTTGTTTTCGATTCCTGTGAGTTGGCTCGAAAGGCCTTTCCCGAGGCAAAAAAGTACAGCTTGGTGGCTCTTGCCCATACATTGGGGTTGGAGGGATCAGCCCATCATCGGGCCCTGGGCGACTGTCAGTATTGTGCTGCCTTGTTCCATCGAATCCTGGAGGTTGTCGATGGTCTTCGATGCATGCTCCTGAGGGATCTGGCGGAGGAATATCGGTATCGACCCTAGCGAAATCTCTTCGGTGTTTTTAGGTTTTGTAAGGACTTAAGGTTATATAAAATAGAATTTATGCCTCAAATTGATCGAATGAGCATCGATTTTTCTCCTCTGGCGTTCACGATTGATGATGGTGATTTTGGGTTTGACGGGTTGTCTCAATGCCGTCCATCAAGTCCATTCAGATGTTCATGACAACTAAATTAACTTGGAAACATGTGTGTCTTTTAACTGTTCCGTTTACCTTTATCCATTTTATTGCTGAAGGTGTTCCCGTCTTTTTTGACTAGCCGCTTAAGTATAGCTCTGATGAAAGCGGCCTCATCGACGGCCAGTTTTTTGAAGAGGCCTCTGTTGGAGGGAGCTGTCAATTGTTTGAAATGATCCTTCTGCATGAGATTTGGGACGATCCCGTTGGTTTTTTTGAGGCTGTTTGTAGCCGATGCGAGTGAGGAGGCAGCGAGATGAGAAAGCATCTGCATCGAATATGGAAAAACTCACATCCGGTGGGGCAGGTCTTGATTTTGCTGACAGTTGTCGTTTTGGCACTGGCCTTGGTTGTCGTTGTCGATGTGTTAAGCCATCCTGAAAAAAGTTGGACGGAATCCACCCTTGTACGGATGATTGTGGAGCGTCGCTCTCAAAATTAATCTTCATCTGTGACTTTTACTACGCCCCATTGCCGGCCTCTGTCGACATCTACAAATGCCAGGAGAACAAGCCCCGCCAGGAACGTGCTGCCCACGGCCAGGATAGCTGTTCTGGGTGATCCTGTAATCTGGGTGATAACCCCAAAGGCTGCCGGTCCCAGGATGCCGGCGAACTTGCTCGAGACGTCGTAGAGTCCAAAAAATTCGGCACTCCTGCTTGGGGGGAGCATGGACGCGTAGAGGCTCCGGCTGATGGCTTGGGCTCCGCCCTGTACTGCTCCAACGGCGATGGCCAGGGCCCAGAAATGCCACCGCTTGGTCATGGCGTACGCTCCACCGGCGACCACAAGATACCAGATGAGGGCGACTGAGAGGGTTTTCTTGCTTCCGATCTTCTTTGCGATATGTCCGAGAAGCAGGGCACAGGGGATACCGACGAACTGTGTCACGAGAAGGGCGGAGATCAGTGTTCGGGAGGCGATCCCCACCTGTGCTCCAAAGATCGCCGCCATTCGGATCACCGTGCCGATGCCGTCGTTGTACAGCCAGAAAGCGACGAGAAACGTAAAAGCATCTCTGTATCGGCGAATTTCCCTGAAGGTTTGTCTCAGGGACCGGACAGCATCTCCTAAAGACCTGCTCCCGTCCCTGTTTCGAGGTGGTTCAGGGACAGCGATGGCGAGAGGAAACGTGAAGGCCAGCCACCAGAGGCCGACTGATACGAAAGAGAGCTGTACGCCCGGAAGTCCTGGAAGCAGAGTCATCGTGATCAGATTGAGCCCGAGAAGGGTTCCTCCTCCGAGATAGCCCATGGCGTACCCGGCGCTGGAGACCTGATCGAGTTGTGCCTGGGGAACCAGATGGGGGAGCAGTGAGTCGTAGCAGACGGAGGCACCGGAGAATCCCACGGATCCCACAACCAAAAGCGTCAAAGCCAAGGGCCAGTTGCCGGGGCCAACGAGCCCCATCGCCATGGAAGCGAGGGCCCCGACGGCTGTACACAGGACAAGGATGAACTTCCTGATCGCCTGTCCATCGGCGATGGAACCCAGAAAAGGCGCCGCCATGGCACTGATCAGGAGGCCTAAAGACGAAGCGTAGCCCCAGTAAGCTGTGGCCAAAGACGGGGTGAGAGGTGCGGCTGCGATCTTTTGAAAGAAAACTGGGAAAATAACGGCCATGATAGTCGTGGCGAAGGCTGAGTTGCCTGCGTCGTAGAGACACCAGGCCAGTATGGGATGGTTTCGGATCCTCATCATGGGAACCTCCTGTGAAGATGTGTGACTGTGATTATAGGCCATAGGCGAGAGGACCGATAGAGCGCAAGGGGGAGGCTGCATGAAACGTCAACGTCCCGATTGGGATAGTTACTTTATTAAGATCGCCCAGACTGTGGCCGAGCGAGCTACCTGTCTGAGACGTCGGTACGGCGCCGTGATCGTCAAAGACAACGTGATCCTCAGTACTGGCTATAATGGCGCCTGTCGGGGAGAACCTAACTGTGATGATGTGGGATTTTGCCGGAGGGAAGCGCTCAAGGTACCTAAGGGACAACGATATGAGCTGTGCGTGGCGGTCCACGCGGAGCAAAACGCTATTATCAACGGTGATCCGGAAAAAATGAACGGCGCTACAATCTACGTGGCGGGATTCAACGTGGCGGATGGGTCATTTGCAGCAGGGGACCCCTGTATGCTGTGTCGACGTATGATCAAAAATGCAAGAATACTGCGAGTAGTGTGTCAGAATTCCGATGGTTCCATATCGTCTCGGGCTGCCGAGGATATGGAGGAGCCTTCGTTCGAGGAGGTTCTCTGACAGTTCACCGAAGGGGAGGATGGGTGTGGCTGTTGATCGAGATCGGGCGTTCTCGTTGCTTCGGGAGTACAACAAGGATGAGGGACATCTCCGCCATGCTCTGGCGGTGGAGGCCTGTATGCGCCACTTTGCCTGTAAGGCTGGGGAGGACGAGGACCTTTGGGGAGTTGTGGGCTTGCTCCACGATCTGGATTGGGAGATGGTAAGCCAGGAGCATCCAGAAAAACACACCGCCGTGGCAGCTGAGATTTTGGAGAAAGAGGGGTATCCTGAAGAGATCGTTCGGGCGATTCAGTCCCACGGGTGGGGCATCTGTTCCGATGTTGAGCCCCGGTCAACTATGGAGAAGACCCTTTATACGGTAGATGAGCTCACCGGTCTTATCATGACCTGCGCGCTGGTCCGGCCCAGTCGATCTCTCTCGGACCTGACAGTCAAGTCCGTGAAAAAAAAGTGGAAGGACAAGCGGTTCGCTGCTGGCGTAGATCGGAAGTTGATCGAACGGGGGGCTGCGATGATGGACATTGAGATATCGGAGCTCATCGGCGAGGTCATCCAGGCAATGTGCCCTGTCCAGAGCCATCTGGGGCTCCAGGAGACCAACGGTGACTGAAACCTGTAGAATTGTTGATTATGCTCCGATGTTCCCTGGTTATAATGAAAAATGTACGGGAGGTCGAGTTCAACTCAGCCTCTCCGCTATGTCGAAGGAGGGAGCAAATGCATGGAGACGATAACGGTGGTGCTTGCTGATGATCATCCTCTGACTCGCCAGGGGCTTAAGGCGTATCTCACCAGGCAAACTGATGTGGAGCTGGTCGGCGAGGCCTCCGACGGGAAGGAAGCCTGGGAGATGATCAACGATCATAAACCCAGGGTAGCTCTTTTGGACATCCGGATGCCTCACGAGGACGGCATATCTTTGGCTCGTCGTATCAAGGAAGCTGGACTTCCCGTTATACCGGTTATGCTTACGTCCTACGATTCTCAACAATATGTGTTGGCGTCCCTTCGGGCCGGAGCCAAGGGGTTTGTCCTCAAGACGACCTCTCCTGAGGCCCTGGCGAAGGCCATCCAGACCGTGGTCTCAGGTGGGCTCTATCTGGATAGTGAGGTAGCCTCGGTTGTAGGGGAGGTGTCTCCCTTGGAGGACCTCTCTCCCAGAGAGAGAGAAGTCCTGCTCTACGCGGCGAGGGGCCTGCCCAGCAAGGAGGTGGCGGCGGTTCTTTTCATCAGCGAGCGAACCGTCCAGACCCACTTGGCGTCGATCTACGATAAACTTGGGGCCCACAACAAAACGGAGGCCATGCTTCTGGCGCTGAAAAACGGCCTTCTGACGTTGGAAGAGCTCATCGAATGAGACGTCCCCGTCTTCCCGTCCGATGGAGCCTGTCGACGGTTTTTTCCCTAGCCCTTCTTCTGCCCACCGTTGCCGTCTTCCTCACGGCCGGGATCGGTATCGTTCACCATGAGCAGGCTATGGACCGTGTTATGGCCTCGTACGTGGAGAACCTGGCCGAGAACGTGGCCTCTCGCGTACACCATCAAGATTCGGAGTGGCTTTTCCCGTCTCCTCTTATCAAGATGCTTCGTCAGCTTCAGGTGTTCGAGTGGGGACCGTCCCTGCCTGGGTGGGTGGCTGTTGTGGACGGAGATGGCCAAATACTCCTGGCCTCTCCTGGAGCTGAGGCCACTTTTTTGCGGCTTTGGAGGGAGGACATCCCCATCGGGCGGGCAGTGGACCTGGCGGATGATCAGGGGCAAAGGTACACCGTGGCCGTATGGCCTGCGGCGTCTGTTTTTGTTGTGGCAGCCGTCGCCTGGGATCAGCTTATAGGTCCTATGGTACGGGCTACTCGTCTGTGGGGGCTTCTCATGCTGGCTGTCGTGGGCACTGCTGTAGTGTCTGGAGCTATCCTCTGGCGGTGGGCCATCGGTCCCATCAAATCGCTCTCTGACGAGCTTTCGGACCTCAGATGGGGGTGCGATATTCCCGATGCCAGACAAAAACGAGCCATATGGGAAGTTCGCAACCTGCGGACGGTACTATGTCGCCTCTCTCGGGCAGCTAGAGAGAAGGTCGAGCTTTGGAACCGGTATCTTCAGGACATCGTACGGGTTCAAGAAGGGGAAAAATCCCGATTCGCGCGTGACCTCCACGACGGACCTGTTCAGGAAATCACGGCCTTGATTCAAAGGATTCGATTAGCCTCTTTAGAGAGCGGAGAAAAGAGCAAAGAACACCTGTGTGTGGCAGAGGATATCGGCAGAGAAACCGTGACTCAGCTTCGGGAGATGTGTAACCAGCTCTCGCCGCCCTGGCTTGATTTGGGGCTCAAACACTCGTTGGATGAGTTGTCTGATCGTCTATCCCGGTATCTGGGTATCGCTATCCAGGTTGAGGTGGCCGATGGACTGGACGAAGTGCCGGATCGGACCCTGGCGTTTTTCAGAATTGTCCAGGAGGCTATTCACAACGCTGTGCGCCATGGCGAGGCTGAACACGTCGAAGTCAACGTCGATGTCACGGAGAGTGGGGCACAGTTGACCGTTCGAGATGACGGAAAAGGGTTTAACTTTTTCGGTGATCTGGAGTCCCTCAGAGCTTCGGGCCATCGGGGTCTGTTGAACATGCAGGAGCGCATTGAGTTGGTCGGAGGTTCGATGGAGATTAAGACAGCTCTTGGTCAGGGATGTACCTTGGTTTTTAAGGAGTAATGATAAAAGCTCCTGGCGGAGATGTTTTTGTTCCCAACGTCTTCGCCAGGAGCTGTCGTTTTTATATTGGCTGTACCGGCGTCATGGCAACGTCTTTATCGAGCTGGAACTGCCCAACAATCGCGTTGAGCCGTTCGGCACCGGACGAGAGGTTCTGAGCCTCTTGCGCCACCTGCTCCGAAGCAAGTGCCGTATCGTCGCTGC
>PDTB01000035.1 GCA_002748665.1 Dethiosulfovibrio peptidovorans
GGTGGCGTAGGAAAAGGACGTAAAGGCTTTTTCGCCGCCTGGAAAGACGATACTATTCACGAGGTCGAGAAAGAGGGGTTTACGTTCTTCTCTTCCAAAAAGAAATTTGAAGAACCTGTCGTTAAGTCGGTAGACGTGGCCTCTTTCAAGTTCCGCTTCAACCTGCTCTTCGGTCATGGGGCGTGGGAGAAAGTTACCTTCCAGCATGTCCGCACTCCTTTTCCGTGGTGGCTACGGGGTGTTGCTTTTTATGTGTGATTATACTATTAACTAGGGGGATTCTCAATGGATGTGCACTTTAAGGAAAAATCCTAAAGTGGACGAAAAAACATATAAAAAACACACAAAAAACGCGGATAGAAAATCCGTAACAGGAAAAAGCAGGAAGAAATACAAAAATCAAAAAAAGCCCGGGAAGGAGCGCCTTTGCTCCTTCCCGGGCTTTTTTCGTGTTGCGTTGTTATCTTGCTACCTTGGGTTACCTCAAAGCTGGTAACCTCGTCCTATTTTTTCAGGAAACCCAGAGGGGCGAGGAGGAGCAGCGCCAGGGGAACGAAGCCCATGGTGCAACCGCCGCCACCGCCACCGGAGCCGCCGTTTTTGCTGGCGGTAACCACCACGGGCACGTAGTGGGCTTTGACTTTGCCGTCGTCAGTGTCAAGATCGTATTCCTCTCCGTCTTTAACCTCGAGCGTATGTGTGAACTTTTCAGCAGTGGCGATGGAAAAACCATCAACTGTGACGACGGGTTTACCGCAGGAGATCAGGTCGTAGCCGCCATTGTGGTTCGCCTCCATGACGTAGAAGAGACATGCCTGGTCCGGGCCGGGCTGGGTGTAGGAAAAGCCCACGTTCGCGTCCATGATACACCCAGGTTCGCCGGAGGCTGTGGCTTGCATGGGAGGAGCGGGGGTAATGTCATCAATGTTGTATCCCATGAAGTCATAGAACCCTTCCGGATCCTCATTGTACATATCGGAATAGAATTTGTGGATGGCCTCTTCCGCGTCGTCCTCGATATTTTTATACTGGTCGCTGTTGGGGTCTTTGAGATCCGCCTCTACCTTATCGGCTTTGGCATCGCCCGTAAGGGGTTCCGTGTTCCCAGTCACATGGGGGACGTCGGGGTAAACGGGGGGATCGGGATCGAGAGGCATAGGAACGATAGGCTCAGGGAAAGGGGAGGGGGCATTTGCACTTATGTTAAAGCTCTCTGGGGTGAGTCCCAGGCCGACCTTAGAAGATTCGATCGTTATCTTCACAGGCTTTTGCGTACCATTTTGAATAAGGTTGTTCTCGTCCAAGGGGGTGCCGTCTGGATTGGTGTAGGTTACCTCGTAGTAGGAGGGAGAGGCCGAGTAGGTGCCATCGGCCTGGGTGTTCCACACCTTGAGGGGATTGAGGCCGTAGAACTTGTGTCCCGGATCGGGGGTGAAGATCACCTCCACGGGTATCGCCGCGCTGCTGGTTTTGTCGCAGGTGCCCCCTTCAAAGGCGGCGTCGGGCAGGGAGACTACGTGATGGAAGGTGCTACCAACGTTTATGAGTTTCGTGGTTATCTCATAGTCTGAGCTCATAACACCAAGAGATACCGCTATGTCTATACCGGTGTTTATTACATTGACATCACTGGGGGGCAAGCCGGGGACTAAATGTCCCTTGGCATCGCGGAAGAAATTCTGCACGTGGGCCTCAGGCTGCCCTGGGGGGGCGCTCATATCACAACCCACCCAACCCACCATATCCAAGGGTGCTGCAAAGAACTCGACTTCAAAGGAGTCCGAATCTGTTTTCACGACATTGGTTACCTCACCGTTGCCATTAAGGGCGGGCTTATACTCGACACTCGTTCCCGCGGGCTGGGGCATCATGTTGAGTTTCTCTTTAACGGCCAGTTTCGGTGCGGTCCCTGTTTCAATCGCCACCGTACCAGGCTCATTAAGAAATCCTGCCGGAAGCATGTAGCTGCCGTCAGGGTTTTTGGTCAGGGGGACATTTGAAGGGGTACCATCAGAGGCCGTAAATTTGGCCCCCGTAACGTACTTCCCACTGCCACCGGCAACGGTAAAGACCGCATTTTCTCCTTTGGTAACCCTAAAGGTTTGTGGCGATCCCTTGACAGATTTGGTGCCCTTATAGGTCATGCTGGCACCGTCTCCTCCAGCGCTGAAGTCCTGGCCTATCCCCACCGCTTCTTCAAAGGCAGCGATGAGGGTGCCGGCGTCCTGAATTTTGTCCTGAGGCAGGGTGTACTTTCCATCAGCCCCGATCAAAACGGTGCCATTGAACTGGATGGACTCTGCACTATAGCCCGGGGTGACGGTAAAGGTTGCATCCTCATCGGAAAAGACCTTTGCTGTTTTATCAGTACCTTGCGTAGCCTCCTCGCTGGGTGGGGGGCCGTCATACTTAACCTTACAGTTCGTGTCGCCATTCTCAACATGAAGGGTGATGTCCACGGTGGGCCTTTTCTTAAACACCACCTCCAGGGTGCCGGCTGTGAGAGGAGTAGAAGTTCCGTCCAGATAGTAGTTTCCGTCCGGAGCCTTTTCCAAATCTACACCCTGGAATTTTATGCTCTTTAGAGCATAGCCAGGTTTCGGGGTGATATAAACCGGCTCTTGAGCATCTTCAGCAATATCTTCAGTGCTCGTCTGGATATTTCCCTCATTAGCAGCGACATTTTCGAATCCTAACTGAACATTGCTCGCTCCGACCCCTGTGTCACCAGCTTCCGAGGTAACCTGAATGGTAATAGTGACATCATCCGCCACCGCCA
>PDTB01000036.1 GCA_002748665.1 Dethiosulfovibrio peptidovorans
CAATTTGGAGTGATCTCTTCGAAAATCAAGGCGCGCCAACTTATTAAGAACATCCGAGATGCCGACGATGGGTTTGACGATCGTGCCACTGATCATGAAAATCGACAAACCGAGAAGGGCCATCCCCAAGAGGGAGACCAGAAGCAAGTTACGAACCAAAATGTTAGCTTCTGCCGTTACATCCGATAAGGGCACGATAATTGACAATTCCCAGGGGGCAAGATCGGCACCGAATGGAACAGGCACACAGGCTTTAAGAGAATCTGTGCCAAGTTTCAGAGATCGACTGATAAACGTTTTTTTCGAACCAGGGGCGATTATGCTCGAAATCTCCTGCATATTATCCATCTTGCCGTTAAAAACATTCTTGAATTTCTTTCCTCTCAGGCTCGTATTGGGATGATAGATGTAAATCCCCTTGTTAGAGCGAAGTATGTTGTAGCTGTTATCCGTCACGGAGGTAGCAGCGACCTCGTCAGCTACGAAATTCAGGTCTATATCGATACCGACCACTCCGACGACCTTTCCATTAATCTTCATGGGAACAGAGACACCTGTGATAAAGTACGACGTACCGCCGTTGGTATAAGAATAGCAGTAGGGCTCGAGCAGCACAATTTTTCCAGTGCTTACAGGAAGCTGATACCAACTCCCCGTCAAAGCCCCTTCAGAAGCTCCTCCGGTTCCCGTAACACCTCCCTCTTCCCGAATGAAGGTTCCCTTGAAACGGCCTGTCCTGTTGAACTCATCGATATACTCGCTGTCCTTACCGTCAAAAGCGTTAGGTTCGAAGACAAACCACGTCGCAAGAGCCTCCGGCGTTTCTTCTAAAATTTGGCGAGTGATGTCGAGGACATTGTGTCGGGCATCACGGCTCTCTCCATCTATTCCCTGTAAAGCCATGGCAAAAGTTTTTGTGATCATCACCAAGCTGTTCATGATCTTAGATATCTTTTCGGCATTTCTCTCCGCTGAGACAGTAACCAGTTGCGTTGCTTTGTTCACAGCGTTGGATCGAACTCTCACGGCCATATAGGCAACAATACATCCCTGAACGATCACCAGGCTTCCCAGAAGCAACGCCAACATCTTCCCCCGGACTCGAAGTCTCACTATTTGGTCACCTCATCTATTTTTTGGGATAGTTCTCTATCGAAGGCCCTATTATACACGTTATCAGAGTTGTGGTTTTACAAAAAAACACAGAGTACCCCAGAGATACTTTGTTCTCGTAGCCAAGATCGTTCTCATTCAGCCGTATGATGTTGCGTCCTGGACATCCACGTAAATCAGGAGGATAATATCTATCGGGCACTTCTAAAAACCCACATCCAAATCTCCCAGCCTCAGGTCGTTCCGCCAGAGTCCTGTCTCGGGCAAACGTATTTTGACCTGCCTGCTTCGTACCGTCGCCTCGAAGGGTACCTCCTGTGCTCTCTTGGCTTGGGACTACATCCTGTTGTCCCATCGATACTTTTCACGACGGTAGGTCAAAGATACGAACCTCGAATGGGCTCTGTCGAAACGAACTGAGGCAAGTTTCTTTTTTTTTTTAGAGGTTCCCCATCGTGTTTTCAAACCGAAAGGAGTCGATGAGCACCATGACGCGAAACATCCTGAAGAAAGGCTCCCTGATAATCCTCTGCTGCTCTTGATCATGACGTCTCTCTCGGTAGCATGGGGAAACAACAACACTTCTGACGGAGGAGATCAAACTATGGTACACTTGAAGACGAACAAGGGGACAATCGTCCTCAAACTGAATCACGAGAAAGCACCCAAGACCGTGGAGAATTTTCTCTCCTACGTTCGGGATGGCTTTTATGACGGAACTATTTTTCACCGGGTTATCGATGGTTTTATGATCCAGGGTGGTGGTTTCACCGCAGAGATGGAACAAAAAACCACAGGCGAGCCCATCGAGAACGAAGCGGACAACGGCCTGAAAAACGACACCTACACTGTCGCTATGGCCCGCACTCAGGATCCCAACTCAGCCACGGCGCAGTTTTTCATAAACGTAAAAGACAACGCCTTTTTGAATCACTCGGCCCCCACGATGCAGGGATGGGGATATGCCGTCTTTGGATCGGTCTGCGAGGGAACGGACGTGGTGAACGCTATTAAGGCAGTTCCCACGGGCTCGGTGGGCTTCTATCAGGATGTCCCCAAGGAGCCGGTCATTATCCTCAAGGCGACGATCCTGCCCAAGAACTAAGGCCACAGTAGCGATCACCTCGACGATACGACGCCCCCGTCTGATGAATATACGGCAAAAAAAGCGGCCCTGCCCAGAGGACAGAGCCGTTTTTTTGTCATTCGTAGTAATCGGTGCAGCTTGTGGCGGCCCAGTCGAAGTGAAGCCTCAATACAGCAGAAAAACCCCGCCAGAAACGGGGTTTTTTTAGAATCTTATCATTCTCACGAATGAGATTGAATTTTTAGATGGTGGAGGTGACCGGAATCGAACCGACGACCTCCTGCGTGCAAAGCAGGCGCTCTCCCAACTGAGCTACACCCCCAAAATTCAATGGTGGGCCGAAGTGGACTTGAACCACTGACCTCTCGGTTATCAGCCGAGTGCTCTAGCCACCTGAGCTACCGGCCCACGAAAAAGAGAACAGCGTATGAACGAGAATCGTATTTCTTTTAAGCTCCTTAGAAAGGAGGTGATCCAGCCGCACCTTCCGGTACGGCTACCTTGTTACGACTTCACCCTCCTTACCAGACACACCTTCGACGGCTCCG
>PDTB01000037.1 GCA_002748665.1 Dethiosulfovibrio peptidovorans
AAATTACCGATAGATTCGAGATCAACATCAGCAGCGACGACTCCTATAAAGTTCCCCTCCGAATCTGTCACAGATCGAGCCAGGGTATAGACGAGTTTATCCGTCAAAGTATCTCTATAAGCATCACAGATTACAAGACGGCCACCTGCCTCTTTGGCTTTTTGATACCAGGGGCGCTTCCGGGCATCAAGTCCCTCGGGCAACGGGCCCCCAGCTCCAAGAGCGGTGTCACCGTTCGATTCAAAGCTAAAGTAGACGGTCACGACACCGTTCTTTTTATTCTGAGTAGTCATGACCTCCATGGCTTTCACTATCGTTTCAAAATTTCTGGTCGCCTCGTTGGACCAAGTCAGCTGGATCAGACTGTTGCTGTCTTCCACGATATTCCCTGCAATCGTCGCATAGTTTTGAAGGATTTGAGTTGCTTTTTCAACTTGTTCCCTCCCGAAGTCATGTATATTACGACTTAACACTTCCTTTGACCTAAAATAAGTAACTCCGACCATAACTAAAACGACCATCACCACAGCGAGAACCATGGAGATGAACTTTCCCCGTATAGTCATATGGATAACACCTCCTGAATATTTTTCCCCAATATTTTATATTAAAAATAAACAAATATATGTCGCTCTAGAAGAGTTATAAAACCCTTTCGAATCTTTCGAGACTATTTTTAAGAAAGAGCGCGCTCAACGCCCCACACTAAAAGAAGACCACTTTCGTAAACGACGATGTCGGTCACAAAAACGGCCTTCTTAATAATCAATTCACTCTTAGAGAGAATATTTAGAGAACTGACTCCGAATTCCTTTGACGGCCTCTGCCAAAGCCTCCGGTTCAAGAACCATTTCCATCATACCGATTTGGTTCTCCCACTCATCGGGATCAGCTTCATCCCGAATTTCCTGTTCGAATACGTCGTAAACGGCAAGTCCCAACTGGACGCCGGCGAGAGGCCCCGCATATGTAGGGTCTCCGTTACACACGGTCTCAGCGTAAATTTCCGCACCTTCCGAGTCGGAGGATCCCAGTATAACCACGATTTCAGAGGGGTCATACTTCTCAGCTGCATCCTTGACACGCTGCTGATTCTGCAGGTCCATCGCTCCAGCGGCCGTTCAGACGAAACACTCGGTTACGGAGAAGATGACCTCCGCACCGCTCTCCTTGAAGCATGCCTCCATGGCAGGTGCGGGTACTCCGTCACGCTCACCGAGAAGGATCAGCTTCTTTCCGGCCAATTTACCCATAGTTTTCACCTCCCCGCCACAGAGAATACGTACCGGAAAACTTCAATGGATTCAAAGCTTCCGTAGACAGGTTTATTATACCCGAATCCCCTATTTTGTGAATCCCCATTCCATATATTTTACGATTTGAGGAAGGCTCTCTCGAATGTGCTCGTCCCGCCCCAAGACGGTCTGAGCACACCACATGGAGTCCAGAACAGCTTCCTCCACCGACTCAGTCACAGCTCGAAAGAACTGATTGGCCCAATGATCGCTCACAAAAGACATTGTCAAAAGAGCCCTATCATCGTGGGGAATACGATAGGCCGTCGAGAACGCCAGAGAAATCTCGCCGCTGCCATGGGCCATATAGCCGCCGGTTCGGGCGATACCCACCGATGCTCTCTTACAAAGACGCTTCAACTGCCGGGCAGTCATCGGAGCATCCGTGGCGATGATCACGATGATAGAGCCCTGCTCCCTGTTGGGCTCAGGAAGATTCCGAGAGGCCCAGGCAGAGCCAATTTTTCCTCCATCCACGATCAGGTCGGCTAACTCGCCGAAGTTGGACAGGACCAAAACTCCCACAGTGTACCGCTCCGCCTCGATCTCTACCATCCGGGACGCGCTGCCAATCCCCCCTTTGAGCTGATAACAGGACATACCCATACCAGCCCCCACGCCTCCCAGGGCAAATGACCGATCAGCCCGCTCCAGTGCCTGTCGTACGTGATCTGGAATCACGTGAAGGCCTCGGATGTCGTTGAGATACCCGTCGTTGCACTCCATAACCACGGGGTTGACCGTGCAGGTCTCCCGTCCAATGGCGGAATCCGACTCCAACATAACCTCGACAAGTCCCCGGAAGCAGTCGCCCACTGACAGGGTATTGGTCAGGACAATGGGAGTCTCCAGGGTTCCCAGCTCCTCAATCTGAACGAGCCCAACAGACTTGCCAAAACCGTTGATGACGTGGACCGCTGCCGGCAGTTTCTCTCTGAAGAGGCTGCCAGAAGCGGGAACGACAACAGTGACGCCGGTCTTGACGTCTCCAGCGTCTAAGCTCAGGTGTCCCACGGTCACGCCCGAAACGTCGGTCAGTAAATTGGCCGATCCCGGTGCCAAAGACCCAACGATGACCCCCTCGTCTCGAATACGCCCCGTCACTATCCCACGAGCTCCCCATCGAAACAGGCCATAACGGGCGTATGATCCGACGGCTTATCCCATCCCCGAGGAGAGCGATCTACCCAGCTGTCCCGGGATCTATCAGCCAGAGCGGGGGTCGCCAGAAGATGGTCGATCCTCCAGCCGATGTTCCGATCAAGGGCGTTTTTCACCCGATAGTCCCAAAAGGAAAACTCCCCGGGGTCTGGGCGATGTTTACGAAAGACATCCACCAGGTTATTCCGAGTCCGGGCAAACTCCTCCTTGATCTCGTGGTGAAAACAAACGTGTTTAGCCTTGGTTTTGGGGTTGGTGACGTCCATATCCTCAGGAGCCACGTTAAGGTCACCAAGCCACAAGACCTCGCCGTCTTGAGCAAGTCGGTTAATCAGGATACGTACTCTCTTTAGAAACGTTTTTTTGACCTGATAGTCCTGATGGTCGATGGATTTTCCCTGAGGCACATAGGTGTTCACGATCCAAGTCGAACCAAAGCGAACGGCCATACCCCTGGTATCGAAGCTGGGATCCTGCCCGTCATCAAAGCCGTGAACCACCTGATCAGGAGGGATCAGACTGGCCACAGCCACACCGTTATAGCTCTTTTCACCCCGGAACACAACAGAATAGCCCCAGTTCCGAAAGGCCCCCTCCGGGAAAGTTTCGTCCTGAGTTTTCGTTTCCTGAAGACAGAGGACGTCCACTTTGCTATGATTGAGCCATCGCTCCAGGATAGGAAGACGGCTCCTCACGGAGTTCACATTGAAGGTTGCCACGGTCCACGTCATTGCGTATCCTCGCCTTTCTTGGGCATATATCGAACCAACATATACCGTCATTGTACATCACCGAGGAGGGGCACCACAGATCATGCAGATCCAAAAACAGAGCCGATACCTCCTGAGTTGGGTTCTGGTCGTCACGCTCTCAGGAATACTGGGAATGCGTTTTTTCCTCCATCTCTCATGGATCGACGCCATATTCTACACAGCCATAACGGTATCCACCGTGGGGTACGGGGCTCCACCAGGCATCCAAGGCCCGGAGAAGCTTTTCTTAGCGCTTCTCATCATGGCCAGTCTGGGCACGGTGGGGTATGCCATCGGGATTATTAGTCAGAACTTTTTCAACGCCCGCCTCAGGACCTCCCTGGGGAGGGGACACGACAGGAGGATACGGGTTATGGAAGATCACTGGATCATCTGCGGCCTTGGGCGCTATGGCCATCAGGTGGCATCTATGTTGAGCCACGAGGGCGTTCCCTTCTCCGTGGTAGAACATCGGGAAGAGACTGTCATGGAAGCCAGAGAGGAAGGATATCTCACGGTCCACGGCAACGCCAGCGAGGAGGATACTCTGATCAAGGCAGGGGTGACACGGGCCAAGGGTCTGATCATCACGCTCGACAGCGACGCCGCGACGGTCTACGTAGCCCTTACTGCCCGGGCACTGAACAAAACCATACATATCGTAGCCAGAGCGAGTGACACCAAGTCGGTCCCGATCCTGACAAAGTCAGGCGTCAACCGAGTGGTCAACCCAGTAGTGGCGGGATCGGCATCCCTGGTTCGGGCTTCCCTGAAACCTTCGGTGGCAGACCTTCTTGATCTTGTCGTCATGTCCCGCAAGCTGGACCTGGATTTTTCAACGGTTTTCGTGGCCGAAGAGTCATCTATGGCGGGGAAGACTCTCATGGAGCTCGACTTTCGCAACACCTACGACGTGACGGTGTTGGCCATCTTACAAAGCAACGGAGACCCCATCTACAACCCCAAAGGACATCAGCCTCTCTCCGGCGGCGATAGAATCATGGTTTTCGGCGAACGACACCGCATCGCCGCCCTCAGAACGGCCATGGGTGGTATGGCCAGCTAAGAACTGTATTCCTCCTTACGAACCTTTCCCACGACACCAGGGTCACTGCTAAGGAGCCGAACGCAGTTGATCAAGGCCGAGGCCAGGGCATTCGCCAAAGCGTATTCAGTCTGGTTCGAGTTGTGGGACGAACCCACCAGGTTGGGTAATTCGAAGAGAGGCACCTCTACCGAGAAAGGACCTCCGTCTTGAGGTTCCTTCCACCACACGTCCAACCCGACCATGAACTGAGGACAGACCTTCATCCTATCGTACAGATCCTGAGCGTTTATCATAGCACCCCGGGCCACGTTGATCAGGATGGCGTCCTCTTTCATGTGAGCCAGCAGGGCCGCATCAAAAAGCCCCCGTGTCTCGTTGGAGAGAGGCAGGGCCAAGACAACGAGATCAGCCTTCTCCAGGGCTCGGGCCAGCTCGTTCATACTCCATCCCCGAGACAGAAGATTGTCTTTGGGACACCGCCGACCAAGACCGTGAATCTCCATGCCGATCCCTGCCAAAACACGGGCACAGGCCTGACCTATCCCTCCATAGCCTACCATCAAAGCGACCTTCCCTCGCAGAGTTCGAAGCCTATAGCCCATACGGCCAAACACACCGTCTTTCAGGTCCCGAGTCTGCCAGATCAGTTTTCTGGAGCAGCACAAAGCCATAGCCAAGACATGCTCGGCGATAGGTTCGGCCCAACCGCCCACGTTGGCATATAACTCGGTATTTGGTCCCAGCCGCCTCATGGGCACCTGATCTACTCCGGCACTGATCGTCTGGACAGCCGGAACGGACCTGAGTGCCTCCCACTCTTCTTCGTTCAGCTCTCCCTCACTCAAAAAACCTGTCAAGATCACATCGCATCCCCGTATGACCTCGGGACGGTCTTCCTGAGACTCACTCTTGAGCCAGCGAATCTCGTGCCCCGCAAGACGCTGAACAATATCTTCCTCATATTTTCCCCGATCAAGCATAACCCCGATACATCCCATCGCTCAAGATCTCCTCCTCCCGGGAAGCCCCGTTGATTTCAATATCTATCGTACTCATTGTAGCCTCTATCATCCCATAGCAATAGATCAAAAAAGTCAATATCTTATCTCTCTTTACATATCGTTCGAAGCCTCTGTAATCGGATACATCGTTTTGTCGTAGGCCTCGCGCGTTGTACAATAGGTGCAAAGAAAATGAGGTGATGATGCCCATGGGATACGAAGACCCTCCACGCTCTTCGGTCCGAATCATAAAAAAGGAGCCCCCCCATAGCAAGGACTCCTTATGTGATCGCTCCGATCATTCTTTATTCTCTCAAATGTCCGCCGCCACGACGGCTACCGTTCAAGCCATCCTTCGGGGCCTTCAGAATCGGGACGCCGCAGCCCTCGTGCAGGCAACAAAAAACGGCCGTATCGTGCAAGAGCTTTTTGAGCAGGAGAACCCGCCTCTTCGCCGTGATGAGTCCGAAGAGGAGATCAGACATCTGGCCGATAATCTCCAGGAAATCGCCTCTTTAGCGGCTTCGGCTCTTCAGAACGACGATCAACAACTTCAGATCGTCCTGGAGAGTCTCCCAAGCTACGTGGAGACAATACTGGACGATATTACAGCCTCGCCAACCAGGTTATTTTTTCTGGCATCGAAGGAACGTCCATCCCGGAAGCAGCTTCCCGAGCTGAAAAACAAGGTGATCCTCGCAATGGCCGCATCGTCGAACCCCGGCGTCATTCGAGCCGGAATCGCACTGATACCTCTTCTGGAACACCTGGAATCGGCAATTGCAGCAGCTGAAAGGCTATACCTGGCCTCAACAGCGAGCCGGACATCCGATCAGTCGTAGGTCCGAAGTTCCCGACGCAGTATCTTACCCGACGGCGAGAGAGGAAGCTCTTCCACGAAATCAAAACGCCGAGGAATTTTATAGTGGGCCAGTTTGCCCTTACAGAAGGAGATGAGTTCCCGAGTAGTAGGAGACGCTCCTTCGTTCAGGACGACAAAAGCCCGTCCAATCTGTCCCTGAACCGGATGTGCCATAGCGATCACCGCCACCTGGGCCACTGCAGGGTGATGGGAGAGAACCCGTTCCACTTCCTGAGGATACACGTTGAACCCCCCAACGATGATGACGTCGGTGACCCGATCCAGAACCGTGATGTACCCATCCTCATCGTATCGAACAACATCGCCTGTGTTGTACCAGCCGTCGCTCATTCGTTCAGCTGTGATCTCCGGGGCCTTGTAATATCCTTGAAAGACCGACGGCCCCTTTACCCACAGAATGCCATCCTGCCCAGGGGCCAAGGATACGCCTGAGTCATCCCGCACCTCCCAAAGGTACCCCGGAAGAACTTGGCCGATTGTCCCCAGCTTTCGGCTCTCGTAACTTCTGTTGACAGCTACTACCGGAGAACATTCAGTGGTACCGTACCCTTCCAGGAGCGGCACCCCAAAACTCTCTCTGGCCGCCTGGTCCAGCGACAGGTTCAACCGGTCACCACCGGTCAAAGCCATACGGACCGTCGTGGGCCGAGGCCCTCCTTTTTGCACGACTCTCTTCAGGAACTCCACCATAGCAGGCACCAAGAGAAGAATTGAGACCTCTCCCTGAGTACAAGCCTTCAAAGTCTCAAGCGGGGGCATGAACTGGGGGACTATGACCTGCCGAGCCCCGTTCACAAGCCCCATGAGCCCTCCCAGGGTGAGCCCGAAGGAATGGAAGTTAGGCAGCACCCACAAAATGCGATCTTCTTCGGTCAACCTCAAGACCGACCAGGATTGGGTTACGTTGTCCATAAGGTTACCATGCGTCAGAGGCACTGCCTTCGGCAGCCCGGTAGTCCCCGACGTGGCGAATATGACTGCCAGATCGGAGTCGGACCTCTCTGTGTCGATCTTGCACGACCGGATCAAAAGAGAACCATCCAGAGCGATACTTCCCACAGGACGGTCGCTGAGCAGGGCCTCAACCTTCTCGTCCCCCTCTCCATGAACGATCATGAAGGGGTCTACAAGATCCAAGGTTGGCAACAGAACCTCCGACCCCGCCCGGTGATTTAAAGGAACTATAGTTCCTCCCAGACGCCAAACTGCCAGAGCCAATGCCAAAAAACCGGGGCAGTTAGGCACCAAAACCGCAAGGCGATGCCCACGTCCAAATCCCGCATCCGAGAGCCTTGTCTCATTGATCTGCGCCAAACGAGCTAGCTCCCTTCGGCTGAGCCAATCCCCTCGCCACCATATGGCCTGCTGCGCCCCATCCTGGAGCTGTCTGTCAATCACTTGATCCAGTCGTACCACGTTCAACGCCTCCCTGCAAGGAGCGCTCAGGCTCCTCGCCTCTATCTGTTTTGCAATGAGTGATTTATTGTAATATGTGTCGCCTTTCCTGTCCAAAGCATGGCTTGGGTGCTTACGAATACCTACAATTGATAGTATACTTCTAAAATATCAGGGTACACAAAAGTCCCCAAAAGAAGAGATTCCTGACGAGATTCGGGAAACTCTTAATTCTCTTTTCCGTCACAATCGGACAGCTAAAAAAGCGCTAAAAGGAAGGAGCGTCATGATCGTGTCCACGCCCTCAATCAGCCGCTGGGAGACAAACCAACAACTTTTCCGGAGCACTTTGGAAGGAAGTACATCATCCTCCATAGGTTGGGCCGATATCCCGTCCATGCAGAAAATGGACGACGCCTCGAAACGAAGCGAGAGGGTGACGACCGTACAGAATCAGGCAGAAATCTCCCAGCTCCAGACATGGGAGAAAGACCGAGTGGATGGATCCATCATACCCTGTGGGGACATCCGCCTCAATCTCTGTCAGATAACATTGACCGAGGCAAACACTGGCTTCATAAGGCTTCAAATGCCTCCAGATGAACACCTCATCAGATGGCGCAGTATTAAGGCATACTGGGAAAAGGGTTTCCAGGCCCTTGGTACCTATTTCGAGACCTTAGCCTGATCCTTCGGGGTGACACCGTACAGATGTCTATAAACGAACAGGTTAGCGAGAACACGTTTCACATACCCTTTGGTTTCGGTGAAGGGGATATTTTCCATCCATAGGTCCAGAGGTTTTTGGCTTGCCTTCTTGTTCCATTTGTTTACGTTACCGCTTCCAGCATTGTACGCAGCCAAGGCCCACTCCAGCCGACGGTATGATTTCAGGAGTCTCGCAATATGAGTAGTTCCCAGAGTGATGTTGTCCGATACGGAGAACACATCGTATTTTTTCATGCCCAGAGTCTTAGCCTCCCATTTAGCCGTTGCTGGCATGAGCTGCATAAGCCCTGACGCCCCTACCCAACTTACGGCACTGGGGTTGAAGGCGCTCTCCTGGCGCATGATGGCCCATATGAGGAAAGTCTCCACCTCGAACCGACGGGCTGCCGCTTCCACTTCCCCTCGGAAAGGACGGGGATAAAGGTACTGAGCCAGTTCCTTGGAAACCCCTCGTTCGCTCACGGCTTTTGAGACCAGTTGACGAGCAGCCCGATAGGCCTCCTCCTCCCTGCCCAGCCACGATGCCAGCCGAGCTGCATTGTACCGATCTTGAGGATCCGAACTGGACGAAAACCGAATCTCAGCGTGAGGTACGAACCCCCATCGCTCCAGTTCAGACATGGCTCGAACTAAGGGGGCTACATCTGAAACCATAGGGGACGGCCCATCGGGGAACGCCAGGTAGGCATAAACCGACAGGGGATGATACCGAGCCAGCTTTTTGAAAACAGCATCGGCTTCTTTGGACCGTTCAAGCTTCTCCAGACAGCGTCCCGCCCAATAGAGATGTCCTTCCAGCCCCTCACCTCGATCGTTTACTCCTCTCTTGAAGAATCCCAAGGCCTCTTGGTACTCTTCAGCTTCCCAGTGCTCCCACGCCCGATCCCACAAGATGGAGGCCGAGGCTTTGGACGAGGGATACTCCTGGAGGATCCGGTTTTCCTCCTTGGTCTTCTTTTCACCGGTAACGACTTTGGCATAGGCTGAACTGGCGACTGCTCCAGCATCTCCGGAGAGTTCTCGAGATGCCCGATACAATATGTCCAGAGCCGCCTTTCGGTCTCCTCGACCGGCAATGAGGGCCACCCGTCGACATCCTCGGGACACGTAGTCACTTCCGGGCATGAAAATCAATCGAGAAAGAAGGGGAAGAGCTTCATTGTATATTTTTAATTTATAGAGGCTCATTGATCGGTAGTACAGGCTGCTCTGGGCGAAGGGCCCCGTCATGGGTACAGCCTTCAGATGTTTGATTGCGTCACGGTAATTTTCCATGAGGTACGCGGCGTACCCCAGACGATAGGAGCGCTCCCGGGATTCCTTAGTCGCCTCGAATACTTTCAAGGCCCCGGGGTTGAGGGGGCGGAGCTTCAAGGTAGCGGACGCATCGGACAAGGATGGACCGGGCAACTCCATGAGAGCCTCCATGCTCTGGGCCCGCAGTGTCGGATCCAAGGTGGCCTTGCCCATCCGCCGAAGCCACTTTCGTCGTTCCTCCACGTTGCCCGTTAAGCGGGACAGAGCATAACAGACATAATACTGAAGGTCTTTCGGCGGCCTAGATTCATAAAGAGACAGGGCCCGGTCGTAGGCATCTCTCTTTCGACCGGTTCGCTCAAGCCCAAGCACACGGATCATTTCAGCGTAGGGGACAACCTCTTGAGGGTATCCGTCTCCCACCCGATCCATGACGGCGAGGGATTCAGCCCATCGTCCCTGAAGCCACAAGCCATTAGCCACCAGGGAGAGCTCTCTGGGCGACAGATCAGCAGAGGCCTGGATATTCAACTCTTGCCACTTTTTAGCCCAGAACAGATCGTCTACCGAGGAGGCCAGAAGAAGTCTCGGAACCCCCATTACGAAGAACAGCGCCATAAACCCAACGAAACGAGCTCTATATCGAACCACAGGGAACCCTCCTTCTTTACACATTGTATGATCTATCAGACAACCATACCACGCCCCGAAAGCACTTGAAAAGGCTATAATTACTGAATATACTGAGACAACATCTCTTGACACGAAAGGAGTTCGGCCATGATCACTCGTTCTCTCGTGGAACTGATTTTCTCCGCCGCCAGCATAGAGAGATGGAACGACCACCCCCGGCCCATCCAGTTCACCGAGATGGCGAAGCAGGCCCACAAGTTCGTCATCGCCTACGTCATTGCCCATCATGAACAGGACCAGGGAGCTTCGGTGAGCTGGGATAGACTCATGGAGGGGAGCGTCTTTGAATACCTCCACAGGGTCGTGGTCACCGACATCAAGCCTCCGGTGTTTCACCGACTCATGGCTGATCGACGGCAGCGGAAGGCCCTGAACAGCTGGGTTATGGAACAACTTACACCCCTGCTCGCTCCTTTACCTGGGCATATGGTCGAACGATGTCGGGATTATTTCGATCAAGACGACGGCATCCAGGAGAAAAAATACCTCCAAGCAGCCCACTACCTGGCAACGAAGTGGGAGTTTGAGTTCATCTACAGCTGGGGACGCCCTATCTGCCATATTGAGCGTACCAAAAAGGAGATCGACCGTCAGGTGAAGGAACACACGGACATCGACTGCGTTCGACAGCTCCTCATGGACGATCAGCTACCCGAGGCAGACCGAGGCCTGGCCGGTTTTATCTCACTGGTGGGACAGCTACGATTCCAGAAACGGTGGGCCCAAACGCCTCGAATCCCTCAGACGTCCGTCTTGGGGCATCTTCTGTTCGTCGCCATCCTCTCCTGGTTAGTGGTGATTGAGTTGGACGGGTGCGGGAAAAGGCGATATAACAGCTTTTACGGTGGGCTCTTCCACGACCTCCCCGAGGTTCTGACCCGGGACATCGTCTCCCCGGTGAAGCGATCGGTCCAGGGCCTGGATCAGATGATCAAGGACCTGGAGATGGACGCCATCGCGACGGAGATCCTTCCTCTCATCCCTCAAAGCTGGCACGGAGAACTCCTCTCCTTCGTCAAAAACGAGTTCGACAATCGAATCCAGCCTCAGGGTCAGGTTGAACCCACGATCATCCAAGCCGATCTGGGGCCAGAACATGACCGGGATGAGCTGAACCCCGTGGACGGTCAGATCATCGAGGCCTGTGATAAGCTGGCGGCCTTCATCGAGGCCTCTGAATCCATCCGCATCGGCATCAAATCCAACGAGCTCTTCGAGGGGAAGAGAAAGATATACGAGCTCTACGCCCATAGGACAGTCAACGGATACCCTGTGGGCACCCTCTTTGATCTCTTTCGCTGAGAAAGGGCGGTCATCGTCATGACAGATCCAGACAAAACCCCTCGATCCGACGTGCCTCAGGACGACCTCAAGCCATCTTTCCTGAAGCGATTCGGCCGAAATTTCGCCACAGGGCTTCTCGTGTTTCTGCCCTTGGCGATCCTCATCTTCATCCTGAGACTTCTGATCCAGACCGTAACCACAGTCGGCAGGATCCTCTTCGGCATCACCGACTCGGTAGAGGCATCGCTGATTATCTTCGGTCTGCTTGTGATAATCATCACCTATGCCGGGAGCAAGTTTGCCCGGCGGGAGCGGTGGACCCTCAACTCACTGGAGCGTGCCATCGTCGCCATTCCCCTAGTAGGTTCGTGGTACGAGACCATCAAGGATTTAGTGGGATCCTTCACAGGGACCGGAAAGGTCGAGGCATATCTGGGGGTTGTCGCCATCCCAGTAGGAGCGGGATCAGTCCTGGGGTTTGTGACACGACGGGATATTACCCCTGACGGGACAGTGCAGCTCAGCGTATTTATGCCCACGTCGCCCAACCCCACATCAGGCATCGTATTCTTCGTGGACGAGAAAGATGTGGAACACGTGAACATGTCGCCCGAACATGCTTTTAAGACCATCATATCACTTGGGATCCGGCGCTAAGACCTATCAGCAATTGCTCAATTTAAAATAAATGCAGCAAGATACCCCCTTTGAGGCGACGGTACGAATGCACGTTTTTAGAGGTGCCCATAAGAACAAAACGACGACAACAGACAAGAGGCTCTTCCTGACATCCATCTATTCAGCGGGACAACCAGCCTCCGTCCACCGGGAATATCGAGCCCGTTACGTAGTCCGAGGCCGAGGACGCCAGAGAAACGGCCATTCCCGCCAAGTTTTCCGGTGTTCCCCAACGCCCCACCGGTATTCGCCTCACAGGCTTGTCTGTCAGTAACCGACGAGAAGTACCCCCTGATAAGAACGAACAGGTATACCTCGTCGGCACTCATACGGGGTCTGCCCGTTCCAAGGATGAGTTCTTCTGCAGAGCTGGTGTCCGGGTAGTCAAGGCCAAGGGACAGGGTCTGCTTCCTTATCCATTCAGCCTCTGCGAGACGCTCACGCTTCTTTTCCAGCGTGTGCTTATCAAGATCGTTTGTGATTGCATCAAGAATCCCGGGATCCTTGCTCAAAGCCTGAAAGGCGCAATGAAGGAAGTCGGCGATGTCGACATTCATCTCGATTGAGAACAAGGTGGGGTTGTTTTCGGTGAAAAGTGTTGTAGTTTTCATTTGCGCCGCCTTTATGCCAGGAGTTTACTATTGCGGTTAACTTCTTGTAACATAATGTTTTGTGGCGCATCCGTCAACCTTTTGCGATCTGTTTATTGGTCTACACTATGCGGTAATGAGTTTTCGGATGGGGTCTTGCCAGGAGACTCAACATCTCAAGAGCCATGATGCCCTGGATGCTCAATCTGCCGAAGCTGCCTGAGCAGCTGATTCGTGACCTAAAGGCGATGACGCCTACCGGGAAAGAAGGCTTGTGACGGAGAGGATCAATTATGCAATAACAAATATTTAATGTTACAACACTAAGACTAAGGCAGAACGCATCATTGGAAATTGACAATAAATAACAGAAAGGTGTATTGACATAAGAAATACTGAAACGAAGATCCTCCTATTGCTCTGAGGACAGATGCCCCTCAACTCCTGCAGCAGGTAATCTTGACTCGGATTCAGAGCTTGAGGTGATCTTTGCCGACGATTCAGGTATTCTTCACGCGCTGGATTTGAATCTTGATGCATCTTCGAATGACTGGCCTGTACTCCAGCATGATCTGCAGAGAACAGGGACCGATGGCCGATATCGAGAATGTGCAGGGCACTTAAGGTGAGCAGGAGCGGTTACTATTCCTCGTTGAACCGACCGCCCTCGGAAATGGACAAACGGTGAGACCGGATAGACAAGCTGGTGAAGGACGCCCATTCAGCCAGCTGTAAGGTATATGGTTACCGGAAAATCCAGAGAAGACTGGTTCAGCAGGGCCTTGAACAGTGTTGTGCAGGTACCGTTCGCAAGGCCATGCAACAGTTCGGTATCCGCAGTCGCAGGATCATGAAGTATGTGGTTACCACGAACTCCGATCACAACCGCCCTGTTGCCGAGAACCTGCTTGAGAGGGGCTTTTCAGCGTGAGCTTCCGACAAATTATCCCCGCAAAAAAACGAACGAAGCTAATAACTAAATATGTTTTTCACCTGACATCTAGATACTTAATTGCCAAAGTTTATTGTAGTAAGCATTTTTTGCCAGCAGCTCATCATGCCTGCCTTTTTCTACCAGGTTCCCGCCTTTAAACACCAGAATCTGATCAGCCTCTTTTATGGTTTTTAAATGGTG
>PDTB01000038.1 GCA_002748665.1 Dethiosulfovibrio peptidovorans
GTGTTGAATGTTTGTGGAATGTTCTGCAGGACAGACTGCCTGGAAAGCTAAGGCTCCCTGATGTTTCTGATATTGAGGATAGCAACAAGGTCCTGTCCAAGTTTCTCACTCAAGGGAACAGGAAGTTTATGGTTGTGCCTTCAGAACAAGAGAGCGCCTACGTGGAGCCTGAGGGAAGGATCGACATGGATTTCCTGTTTGCACGCAGGGAGATGCGCAGGATGGACCGGGGCGGGAACATTTCCCGCAGGGGACGAACATATGCCCCCAGAGCACCTCAAAGCTTCACTATGGCCCATGCTGCTGTAATGGAGAGTAAAATGTGACGGTGAAGCGTGTAGGGTGTGAAATGCGAACTCAAGGCGATTCGGGATTCTGGGTCGGGAGAGAGAGGCTATGTGAAAGTGAGGTATTACCTCCCAGGCACCGCTCACGCCGCTCCCGGGAAAACCTCGGAATCGGAGCTCCAGACGATCCGCCTCTTGACTGACTAAATTTGACCTTGTACAATTCATCAATAAAGGTCAGAAAAAAGAGGAGTGATTCCATGAACATGCAGAATATAACGCTCAAGTCTCAGGAGGCTTTTTCGGCCGCCCGGGATCTTTCCATCCGTCACGGTCATCAGGACGTGGACGTGGAACACCTGCTTCTGGCTCTTCTGAAGCAGGAAGACGGTCTGATCCCGGCGATACTCTCCCGAATGGAGGTACCGATCGACCCCGTGATCACGTCGACCCAAAAGGCCCTGGAGAAGAGGCCGCGGATTAGCGGATCTGGATATGATCCGGAAAAAATCTACCTCTCTCAACGGCTCGCCCAGCTGCTGGTGAGCGCCGAGGAGCGGGCAAAAAAGCTGAGGGACGAATACGTGTCGGTCGAGCATCTCTTCGGTGCCATGATCGACAGCGCCCCCGATCCGGTGGCGGAGTTGCTGGCCTCCTGCTCGGTGAATCGGGAGCAATTCCTCAAGGCTCTCACCGCTCTGAGAGGGCATCAGCGGGTTCAAAGCGCCTCGCCGGAGACCACCTACGAGGCTTTGAAAAAATACGGAGTCGACCTGGTTGATCAAGCGCGGCAGGGCAGGCTCGATCCCGTCATCGGCAGGGACCAGGAAATCCTTCGGGTCATCCGTATCCTCTCCCGAAAGACGAAGAACAACCCGGTCCTCATCGGTGAACCAGGCGTGGGCAAGACCGCCATCGTGGAGGGGCTGGCTCAGAGGATCCTGAACGGCGACGTGCCGGACAGCATCAAGGGGCACGGTGTCTTTGCCCTGGATATGGGCTCCCTGGTCGCTGGAGCCAAGTATCGGGGGGAGTTTGAGGAGCGGCTCAAGGCCGTGCTCAACGAGGTGAAGGAGAGCGACGGGCGTATCCTGCTGTTCATCGATGAGCTTCACACCATCGTAGGGGCCGGAAAAACAGAGGGATCCATGGACGCCGGCAACATGCTCAAGCCCATGCTGGCCCGGGGTGAGCTCCACTGCATCGGAGCCACCACCCTCGACGAATACCGGCGCTACATCGAGAAGGACGCCGCCCTGGAACGTCGATTCCAGCCCGTCACGGTGGCCCCGCCGTCGGTGGAGGACGCTGTCTCCATCCTGCGGGGACTTCGGGAACGATTCCAGGTCCATCACGGGGTTCGGATCACCGACAGCGCTGTGGTGGCAGCCGTGACCCTGTCGGATCGGTACATCTCGGACCGGTTTCTTCCCGACAAGGCCATCGACCTCATCGACGAGGCCTGCGCCATGCTCCGAACAGAGATCGACTCCATGCCGTCCGAGCTCGACGCGGCCTCAAGACGCCTCATGCGCCTCGAGATCGAGGAGGCTGCCCTGAAAAAAGAGACGGATCAGGCCAGCGCCGAACGGCTCTCGTCCCTCCAGAAAGAGCTTCAGGACCTTCGGGACGAGGTCGGCATCCTTCGTTCCCGATACGAGGCCGAGAAGGAACGGATTCGGTCGGTCCGGTCGATTCGGGAGAAGATAGAGCAGGCAGGCAGGGAGATAGAGGAAGCCGAACGGCAGTACGACCTCAACAGAGCCGCCGAGCTGAAACACGGCCGATTGCCGGAGCTTCAGGCCGAGCTTGAAACTCAGGAGAAACTCCTTGAATCCACGGGAGGCCCCAGACTGCTTCGAGAGGAGGTCACCGAGGAAGAGGTCTCGGAGATCATCAGCAAATGGACGGGGATACCGGTCTCCCGTCTTGTAGAGGGAGAGAGGGAAAAGCTGCTTCGCCTGGACAAAATTCTGCATCGCCGGGTCGTCGGACAGGACGAAGCCGTACGATTGGTGGTCGACGCCGTCATGCGAGCCAGGGCAGGTATCAAGGATCCAAGACGTCCCATCGGCTCGTTCATCTTCCTGGGTCCCACAGGCGTGGGCAAGACCGAGCTGGCGAAGACCCTGGCTCAGTCCCTCTTTGACTCGGAGGACAACATGGTTCGCATCGACATGAGCGAGTACATGGAACAACATTCCGTCGCCCGTCTCATCGGTGCACCTCCGGGATACGTGGGATACGACGACGGCGGCCAGCTCACGGAGGCCGTCCGACGCAAACCCTACAGTGTGGTGCTCTTTGACGAGATCGAGAAGGCCCATCGGGACGTGTTCAACACCCTGCTTCAAATTCTCGACGACGGCCGGATCACCGACAGCCACGGACGAACCGTGGATTTCAAGAACACCGTGATCATCATGACGAGTAACATAGGCTCGACCAAGCTCCTTGAGGGCATGGACCACGGGGACATTCCCGACGCCGTAAAAAACGCCGTCATGACCGAGCTTCGCGCGCACTTCCGTCCCGAGTTTCTCAACAGAGTGGACGACATCGTGATTTTCTCGCCCCTCTCGCGAGAGCAGGTCGTCGAAATCGTGGATCTGCTTCTCGAAGACCTGCGGCAGAGGCTCAAAGGCCAGGGGGTGAGCCTCACGATCACTGACGAAGCCATAGAAAAGATCGCCCACGATGGATATGATCCAGTCTACGGCGCCAGACCTCTGAAACGGTACATCAGCCACGTCCTGGAGAGCGCCATGGCCCGGGCCATCATCGCCGAATCCAGGGAGACCATGGCCGTCACAGTCTCGGTGAACGACGGAGAGCTCTCCTTCAGCATCGACAGTCATTGAGGCCCTCCCCAGCGCAAAAAAAACGGCGGCGCATTGAAGCGCCGCCGTTCCGCGTTTTTTCCGTCTATTTCTTGGGGAACATCCCAGCGAATTCATCAGCTCCCTCTTTTACCTCCTGCACGACCTGTTCGATCTTGAGATCCTCAGGGACGAAGGTCGGATACCAGGAAGACATCGGATCCAGAAGAGGCTCAAACCCCTCCTTGCCAAAACGGGCATGCCAGTGCAGCATGGTGTTCTTGGCTGGATTGTCCTGGTGAACCAGGGAGACGATGAGATAGCGATAGGGCGATGCAGCCACAACATCTGTGGCCTCAAAGCGATACCAGCTGAATCCATCATACGGCATGGGCGAAAAGAGATGAGACTCATAGGCATATTTCATCTCAGAGTCATCATCCATGACGAGGGTGAGATCGCCGTTCTTCCCAACCTTCAAGGAAACTATTCCCCTGGCGTCGAACATCGTCTTAAATAAGTCCTTGACCTCCGAAGCGTTGTAGCCTTCGACCTTGGCGGCTATGGCTGCATAGGCCTCGTCCATGAGCGGATCGTCCAGGAACGTGTCATAGCTTTTCCAGGTTCCCTCCCTCTTCTTGCTCAGAGGCGGCAGCATCTTGAAAAATCCCGCCATTTCCTCCGCGGCGTCCGTCGTATCCTGAGCGACGACACCAACGGTGGTCTCTGCAGCCACCAGAGTGGGCCACCACATGACGTTTGGATGGTTGACGAGAGCGTCAAAATCCATTCCCATTCCCGTTCGGAAATGCCAGTGTTTCATACTATCGGGGGTGTCCGAATGAACCTCGGTACAGACCACATGCCGATAGGGACTTTCAGCATCAGTGGCCTCAAAAGCCTTCCAGAAATGTCCGTCAAACCCCGGCATCGGGATATCTTTGACATATCGATACTCACACGTTGCTGACTCGCCCTTGGCATTTGTAAACGTGATGGAATCACCAGCAACAGTTACTGAGGCAATAGAACTATAAAGCATCGCCTTCATGGCCTCGTGCACGTCGTCTGCGTTCACGGCACCACCCATTTTTTCAGCTACAGCTTCGTACGCCGGCTGCATCTCCGGCGATTCCAGACAGAAGGACTGGCTCTTCCACTCACCCTGCCACCCACTCAGGACATTGCTCTGTTCATGAGTATCGCTACCGCCACAGCCTCCCAGCGAAAGAGCCGCCACAGCGACCAACAAAAACGCCAATATTGTGTTTTTTCTCACGACCTCACTTCTCCCTTCAAAAGTGTTAGCAAATACTAATTGCAAAGCTAAAATACAACCTTTCCTTTTTCTTGTCAAGAGACGGCAGAGGAGGTTCAGTCGTCGCTGAACCTCCTCTACCGTCTCGCTTGTTATATGTGAAGAGTCCCCCGATAAGCCGGGTTTTGTCGCGGGCGGTCATTTCTCTAGGACGCCCCTCACGGAGCGCCTCAAGCGATCGTACCCGGAGGTCGACGGGCCGCCTCATCCCTCCCTATTCGGTCTTGCTCCGGACGGGGTTTACCTGGCACGACAGTCACCTGTCGTCCGGTGGGCTCTTACCCCACCTTTTCACCCTTACCTTCCTCGAAAGGAAGGCGGTATATCTCTGTGGCACTAGCCTGTGGCTCACGCCAACTGGGCGTTACCCAGCGTCCTGCCCTATGGAGCCCGGACTTTCCTCTCCTGGTCGAAACCAGCAGCGACCGCCTGGGAAACTCCTCGTCCAAGAAGTATAACACAGGCTCCCACGTGATGATCGTCTATGGTATGATAAGCCATCATTTCGAGCCTACAAGGAGGGCTTCTATTGGCCGAGCAAGAGTACAACTCGCCGGAGTACACCCGATTCAAGCAACAGGTTCAGAAACTCACCGGACTTGATCTCAATTCCTACAAGGATCAGATCCATCGACGAGCTCACATGCTCATGACGCGATGGAGGCTGAAGACCTATGACGAGTATTACAAGACCATCAGCACCCAGGACGACAAGCTCCGGGATTTTCTCGACTATCTCACCATAAACGTCTCAGAGTTCCTGCGGAACCCCTCCCGGTGGGACGATCTTAAAAACTTCGTAATACCCGAGCTCATCAAGTCCCGGGGCAACAAACAACTTCAACTCTGGAGCGCCGGCTCGGCCACTGGGGAGGAGCCCTATTCCCTGGCCATGCTTTCCATCGAATGCGGCCTGTCCTGTCCACCCCCAGTAGCGGCCCGAGATATCGACGCCGGAGCCATAGCCATCGCCAAGGAAGGCAAGTACCACAAGCGTCAGCTGGTTAATGTTCCGCCAGAATGGCTCAATAAATACTTCAACAAGCTGGACGAAAAAACCTACCAGGTGAACGACACCCTCAAAAAACGGGTTGCCTTTTCGAGGCTCAATCTGATCGAGGACAGGTTTGATACGAACAACGACCTGATTCTCTGTCGAAACGTCGTCATCTACTTTCGCCCTGAGACGAAGGCTTTGCTCTACCAAAAGTTTTTTAACGCTCTCAAACCCGGCGGTTTTCTTCTGGTAGGATCCACCGAACAAATCTTTGAGTATAAGAACTACGGCTTCGAGTCGGTAAAGCCTTTTTTGTACCGACGCCCCGCATAAAGATCAGCTCACAAGTAAATACAGAGATACGAATCAGGCCCTCCGAAAAATGTCTCGGGGGGCCTGATTCGTATCTCAAAAACTAGTGAGACCGGACGATCTCCTTGATCTTCATAATTCGGCTCAAGGTGGACCGTTCCTGTTCCTCAAGCTTCATGGTGATGTACTTGATGGTCTCCACCGTTGCAGGAATAAGCACGTGTTCCAGGGCGTTCACCCGCCGCCGGGTCTTCTCGATCTCGATGGACATGAGGGCGATGGCCTTTTCCTCAGCTGCCAGCTGGATGAGCTTGGGCATAATGGCCGAGAAACGCTCCAGGGCCACATCCAGGCTTCCCAAGGTGGTAGCAAAGCCGTAGTTCAACGGCTTCCCCTCCTGGTTGATCCCATATTCCGGGACCATAACGCTCATCACGTTGCGATGATCTACCGAGACCTGACACCGGGCACCAGGAACCATGAGAGCCTGCTCCAGCATGGCGGGCAGGGTCTGAGCCCGAGCCAGAAGAAAACTTTCGTAACACCGACGAAGCTCTTTTTCCACAGCTTCCCGCTGTTCCTTGACCGCCCGGGCTTTCTCCAGGAACGCCTTGATAAGGGCGTCCTGTTTGTCCTTCAGAAGCTTGTGACCCCGTTTCGCCACCACCAGGTTTTTTTTGAGCCTGGAAAGCTCCATCCGGTTCGGATTGACGTTCAGCCGAGCCATGACGTCACCTCGCTACGCCGAAACGGGTTCTTCGGCGGCGCCTTCCTGATCTTTCCTGAGAGGCAACAGATATTTTTCGATGTACTCGTCATGAACCCGCTTAAGTTCCTTCACCGGGACGACGGTCAAAAGCTCCCAGCCAAGGCGTAATGTGTCCTCTATCGTACGGTTCTGATACTCGCCCTGACGAACGTATTCGTCCTCAAACCGATCAGCGAAGGCCGCAAACGCCTTATCGTCCTCGGTCAGGGCGCCCTCACCCAGGATGACCGCCAACTCCTTGGCCTCCTTGCCTCGGGCATAGGCCGCAAAGAGCTGGTTCATCAGGTCGGCGTGATCCTCCCTGGTCTTGCCCTCCCCGATACCCTTATCCTTCAATCGGGACAGGGAGGGCATGACGTCGACCGGAGGATAGATCCCCTTTCGGTGCAGGCTCGGGCTCAGGATGATCTGACCTTCGGTGATGTAGCCCGTGAGGTCGGGAATCGGGTGGGTCTTGTCGTTTTCAGGCATGGTGAGGATGGGCACCTGAGTGATGGAGCCGCTGCGTCCCTTGATCTTTCCCGCCCGTTCGTACATGGTGGCGAGGTCGGTGTAGAGGTAGCCGGGATATCCCCGACGACCAGGAACCTCTTTCCGGGCCGCCGAGATCTCCCGAAGGGCCTCACAGTAGTTGGTGAGGTCCGTAAGGATAACCAGAACGTGCATATTCTTCTCGAAGGCCAGATATTCTGCTGCGGTCAGGGCCAGGCGGGGAGTGGTGATTCGCTCAATTGCCGGATCATCCGCCAGGTTGACGAACATGACGGTCCGCTCCAGAGCACCGGTCTTTCGAAAGTCCTCCATAAAGAAGGACGCCTCTTCAAAGGTGATACCCATAGCGGCAAAAACGACGGCAAATGCCTCGTGACCGCTGATGACGTTGGCCTGACGGGCCAGCTGGGCAGCCATACGGTTGTGGGGTAAGCCGGCCCCGGAGAAAATGGGGAGTTTTTGCCCACGAACCATGGGGTTCATGCCGTCGATGGTGGAGATCCCCGTCTGGATAAACTCCTCCGGGTAGTCCCGGGAAAAGGGATTCATGGGAAGACCGTTGACGTCTATGGTCGCATCAGAGATGATAGGTGCCCCACCATCGATGGGCTCGCCCCGTCCGTTGAAGACACGACCGAGCATGTCGAGACTCACCGGAAGGGTAAGCACCTTACCGACAAAACGAACCTTGGTACTCTCGATATCGATGCCGTCGGTTCCCTCAAAGACCTGAACCAACGCCCGATTAGAGTCGATCTCCAAGACCCGGCCTCGGCGACGCTCGCCGGTGCTCATCTCGATCTCCACCAGCTCGTCGTATCTCACGTCCTGAACTTTCTCGACCACGAGAAGCGGGCCCTGAAGGCTGGTGATAGTCTGATATTCTCTAGGCAACATCCGATTCGCCTCCCGTCGGAATCAGTTTGGCGATCTCCTGCTTCATGACGTTTTCCAGCTCATCAATCTGCTGAAGCGAGTCCTCGCCCACGAGCCCCATACGGGCGACTTTCTCCCGAACAGGCAGGTTGAACAGCTTGTTCATGGGGGCACCGTTCTTCAGGGCATCCATGCCATGATGGTGGAAGGCGATGATGGTCGAGAGCATTTTGAACTGCTTCTCCATGGACGCAAAGGTGTCGATCTCGTGGAAAGCGTTCTGGTGCAGGAAGTCCTCTCGAAGAGACTTGGCGGTCTCAAGAATCATCCGCTCATTCCGGGAAAGGGCATCGATGCCAACCAGGCGGACGACTTCCCGAAGCTTGTCTTCCTCCTCAAGCAGTCCCATGGCCTCGACCCTCGTGTGGGTCCACTCGTCGTCGAACTGGCTGTCCCAATATTCGTCTAATTTGTTGGTATACAGGGAATAGCTCTGAAGCCAGTTGATCGCCGGGAAGTGACGCTGATAGGCCAGCTGGGCATCCAGTCCCCAGAAAACCTTGGTCACCCGAAGGGTATTCTGGGTCACAGGCTCGGAGAGATCGCCACCCGGAGGGGAGACTGCCCCGATAACGGATACAGAACCCTCCGCCTGCTCCTTACCAAAACAGATCGCCCGACCAGCTCGCTCGTAGAACGTGGCGAGACGGGTCCCCAGATAGGCGGGGTAGCCCTCCTCACCGGGCATTTCCTCAAGCCGTCCCGACATTTCCCGAAGAGCCTCAGCCCACCGGCTGGTGGAGTCGGCCATCAGAGCTACCGAGTAGCCCATGTCCCGATAGTACTCGGCCATGGTGATCCCCGTGTAAATGCTGGCCTCTCGAGCCGCAACAGGCATATTGGACGTGTTGGCGATAAGCACCGTGCGTTTCATCAATGGCTCGCCGGAACGGGGATCCTCCAGATGGGGGAACTCCAACAACACGTCTGTCATTTCGTTACCACGCTCACCGCAGCCGATGTAGACCACGATTTGAGCCTCTGCCCACTTGGCCAGCTGATGCTGAATAACCGTCTTGCCCGATCCGAAGGGGCCAGGCACACAGGCGGTACCGCCCTTGGCGATGGGGAAGAAGGTGTCCACGACCCGCTGCCCTGTGGTGAGAGGCGTGATTGGGGGAAGGCGTTTGGCAACGGGACGCGGTTTCCGCACAGGCCATTTCTGGAGCATACGGACCTCGTGGAATGTTCCCTGATCGTCCTTGATCACCGCCACAACGTCGTCCACGGTGAAGCTCCCCTTGGAGATTTTCTCGACGGTTCCAAAGACTCCATGAGGAACCATGATACGATGCTCCACCAAAACGGTCTCCTGGACAACTCCCAAGACGTCGCCTACACCGACCTTGTCGCCCTTTTTCACCTTAGGCTCAAAATCCCACTTCCTGGTGTGATCCAAGGCGGGGACATCGATACCCTTGGCGATATAGGGACTCCTGGCGACATCCTCGATACCCTTCAAGGGACGCTGAACGCCGTCGTAGAACTGTTCAATAAGTCCGGGCCCAAGCTCGACGCTCAAGGGCTCGCCGGTGCTGACGACGGGTTCGCCGGGTTTAAGCCCCGACGTCTCCTCATAAGCCTGGATTGAGGCGTACTCGTCCTTGAGCTCGATAATCTCGCCCACAAGGCCGATATCCCCGATCCGAACCACGTCGTACATGCTGGCACCGATCATGCCCTTTGCGACGACCAGGGGGCCGGATATTCTCTCGATGCTTCCTTGTATGACCTTATCCGTGGCCACTATGAATCGCCTCCAGATCTCTATTTCTCAGCAAAAATATCCATGCCCACCGCTCGTTCCACGTTGCTTCGGATCGCCGAGAGCCCCACGTTCAGGGAGCCCCGGATGCCGGGGATGGGAATCATGCTGGCAAGGTATTCCTGGTTTAGCTCCGCAATAAGAGCCTGATGCTCGATGAAGAGAGCCTCCTCCACAAAGACGACGGCGTATCTCTCCTGGGCAAGACGCTCCAGGAGGGAGCGTACCGAACCCGGGTTATCGTCTACTGGAAAGGGCCTGACGCCCACAGCCTGAAAGGGAAGCACCGTGTCGTACTGTCCCACAGCAGCCATGGGGCGGGATTTTTTATCCGACATGACGCATCAGCCTCCTCACCATGTCCCGATCAGCATCGTTGGCGATGGACACCAGGACAACCCGAAGGTTTTTGGCCTCCATCTCCTTCAGCCACAGGAACCGAAGGACGTTTTCGGGCTCGAAAGCTCCATACTTTGCCTGATCGACAGTCTCGGTAATAAAGTCGTCCAAAACAGCGTCAAAAAGCACCAGGAGCGACTCGCCATCGGCGTCTGCTACCTTGGCAAACACCGAACTGGCGTCAGCAAAGGAGAGAATCCGCCCCCAGCTCTCCAGGGGCTCGGACAAGACGGCGGTCAGGCGTTCCACCGAGATGCTCCCCCCTGGATGGAGGAAACCGGACACCGCCGAAGGCTCCATATCCATGCGTTGGAGCCTGGTAAGGGTACGAATGTTCTCCCCGTCGATCCGCCGCCGAAGCCATCGATCGATCAAGGGCATGCCCAAGGGACGGATCAAATCGGCCATGGCCCGGAAAAGACAGCTGTCCAAGGCGCACTCCACTGCCAAAAGATCGTGGTTTTGCTCCCACTGGGACAGGGCCTCGGGAATCGACCGATGGAGCCCAAACGGAAGGAGACGATAGTCCTCGCTCTCCACCGCCATGACCAATGAATCACAGTCGATGTTGCCCAGCTTGGTCAACAGATCAAAACGACGCTCGCCTCCCTGTCGGGAGATGATGATGCTCTTCAGCAAAACCTTGACGTTGTGAAAATCGTAGGGCAGGCGACAGACCTGTACCAAGGCTCTGTCGGGGACGAACCGATCAACCTCGTCGTACACGTGACGAAGTTCCGTCTCGATGGCCGAGTCGAAGTCGTCGTTGGACTTCATCTCCATCAACCAGGGAGCGTAGACCGTCTCCCCAAGTATCTTGATGGCTGCGTCCAACCCATCACACTCGATCATCCTCTGAAAAAGGGCTCCATCCAGCAACCGGTTCTCCATCGCCCTCAGACGCGCGACCGAATATCCGTATCGTTCCGTCGGGGCCATGCACTCACCGCCCAACTACTTGTCGAACAGCCGTTTTACAACGTCTGCCTCAAGATCGTCCCGCAGCCAGCGGACAAGCATGTCAAAGGAGGCGTTTTCGCTCACCTTTCCTCGACTCACGATACACCCGCCCGATATCGCTACGGGAGACTTTGCCATGGTCAGTTTGCTCTTGTGCTTTTCGTTGTAGCCTTTGAGCCAGCTCTCGTTCAGGTGTTTTTCGCCAGCACGAACCAAGAGGACTTCATCTCCAGACTGAACGGCCCGATCCAGAAGCCCTTCGACAAAGGTCCGATACTTGGCGGCGGTAAGCTTGTTGAGCTTCTCCAGGGCGCCCCTGTAGACCTCGTCGATCAGTTGCTGCTTCGCCCCGAGCTCCAGCTTTTTGACGTCCAGGTTGGCCACGATCTCCCGCCGACGGAGGATCTCGGGCTTCTCGGACTCAAAACGCTTCTCGTAAGAGGCCTTCATCGCCTGAATGTCCTTTTGAGCTGCTGCCGTGATCTCTTCAGCCTGTTTTCTGGCCGTACTCAGAATATTTTCAGCTTCAGCGTTGGCATCGGCCTCTATTTTTTTCTTGATGTCGGACAAAGACATGCCGATCACTCCACTCTCTACAAACCGAGCCTAGGAGATCCCGTTAAGCAGAAGGATGCTGACGAGCAGGGCGAGAACGGCGTAGGTCTCCACCATAGCGGGAAGGATAACCGCTTTTCCGGTCTCCTCCGGGCGCTTGGCGATCATCTGGATACAGGACGCAGAGGTCTTCCCCTGAGCAATTCCCGAGAAATAGCCAGCAATAGCGATGGGAAGACAGGCGAAGAGCACTCCCAAGCCGTTGACCCAGGTCACAGCCATCGTCGGCTCTCCACCGATGAGGCCAGCCTTCAACATGGCAAAGAAGGCGATCAGCAAACCGTAAATTCCCTGGGTACCCGGAAGGGCCTGGAGAAGCAGAACGAGACCGAACTTACCAGGATCCTCCGTCATAACACCGGCACCGGATTCACCGGCAATGCCGACCCCGATAGCGGATCCCGCACCGGCAAAACCGGCGGCCAGAGCAGCACCAAAAATTGTGAGCATAACACCGAGATGTTCCATAGAACAGGACACTCCTCTCCTTGGTATCGTACCGAAGGGGGTCGAAAAGATGACCACCGCCGGAATAAAACTTGCTGAAAAACTCCACATATTGGAGACGAAGCGAGTGAACGAAGGCCCCCAGGACGTTGACCGCCACGCTGAACAGATGCCCACCGAGGAAGATAATCACGGCGATAAGCCAGCCAACATAGGGGATCCCTGCCGACAGCCCCGCCAGCATGTTGATAATCATCGCGATGGCGGATGTCGCGAGCCCCAAGGCCAAAAGACGGCTGTAGCTCAGGACGTCGCCCAGATAGGATGTGACGTTGTACAGACTGAGGATCCCAGAGATAGCCTTTTGGACGATTCCGGGCTTGTCTCGTCCCTGAGTCACGACCAGCGTCACAGCGCCAACGACGGTCACCAGACATGCAAATCCCGCCATGGACGAAACCTTGGACGCCACCCCAAACAGGAGCAGCCCCGTGAGGAAGACCATCCAGCCAAGCTGGTCGGCAAACGCTCCCATGTAGTCCCCTTTTCTGAGACAGTCCTTCATGGCCACGGCCATACCGAAGAAGATCTGAATCACCCCGAAGACCAAAGAGATGGCCAAAAAGGCCATGGGGTCGTTCATCGGGACCAACAGGATGGGAACGTCTTTGACGGGTTTCAGAAAGCGCAGGAAAGGTACCACGTCAATCATATCGCCCAACCAACTTCCGGTCAGGGCGCCCACTAACGTTGCAGCGATACCTGAGAGAACAAAGAGGCTAAAAAACTGTTTTGTTCCGGCAGGCATTCTCTTGTATTTTTTCAGGAACATGAGGAAGAAACCCACCATGATAAGCCCGTACCCACCATCTCCCAGACACATCCCGAAGAAGACGAAGAAGAACGGGGCCAGAAGCGGCGTCGGATCAATGCCACCATACTTTGGTGCACCGTACAGCTTGGTCAGAGTCTCGAAAGGCAGTGACCATTCTTTATTGTCAAGGCAGGAGGGAGGATTCTCGTCTTCCTCGGGGTCGCTGAAGCAAAGCTCGGTCATCTCCCCCAGAGGCGTCAAAGCGTCCACCAGAGACTCCTGAGCATCCTCGGGCACCCAGGCCCGAATCAGGACGAGCTCGTCAGTTTTTTCACCGCTCTCCATGGCCCTGGCCCTATCGGCCAGGATCGACCAATAATCACTGAGCCTACGAACCGTGGGCACAAGTTTGGCAGCCTCCTCGGCCATAGCCTCATCCAGTTTTTGGGCCTGAGCAAAAAGAGCGACTTTTCGCGCCTCCAGCCGCTGGATTTCCTCAGGGGCAGAGAGAGCTAAGTCCTTAGCGACCTCCACCTTTGCGAACCCAACGGTTCCCGCTAACTCCAAGACCTTCGTCTCGTGCTCTCGAAGCCCAACGATAGCCGTCCACGTCTCCTTGGCCTTCGCTCCAACCGGAGCCACGTAGACCTCCACGTGATCGCCGAAAGAATCCCGAAGAGCCTGACGCCACCGGTCGATCATATCCACCGGCAAGGTACCCAACACCCCAAAGACCTGCTCGGTCCCGGACGCCAAAAGCCCCATAGGATACGGCATACCCTCAAGATCACTCAACAGCGACGTGTACCCGTCGATCTGGGCGATCTCCGAGCGAACCTCCACGACCGTTCGTTCCAACTCTCGAAGATCGCCGGCTCGGGCCTTGACGTCAAAGCTCCCGGCCAGTCGTTTCAGGTTCTCAAGACACAGCTCGGGCCGTTCGCCGAAGGAACGGTCGATGGCACTGACCGTATCGATGTACAGAGGCTCCAAAATTCGGAGCAGATACCTGGCCTCGCTGAGTTTTTCGTCGAGGTCAACCAGCGACGACGACGCCCCCTGAGGCTCGTCATCTCCTTCGGGTGTAATCACCTCGCAACAGCCTAATTTCTGAACCATAGCGAGGGCAGTTTCGGCGACGGAGTTATGCGCATACAGATCGAGTTTCTTTACGCTAGCCACGCCCATATCGAGCCATCACCTCTTCCGCTACCCAAGAGGATACCTTGTCGATCCCCTTCCGATGGGAGTCCACGAATTTTTTTGCGTCTTTCTCCCCTTGAGCCACCGTGGCCTCAGCGTTCTTCTCCGCCTCGGCTTCCACCTCGGCCAATCGGGATTTGAACATCTTATACGCTTCCTGCTTTGATTCCTTACGAGCCTTCTCAGCCTCGTCCTTCGCCTGAGAGACGATCTTCGCCGCCTCGGATCGGGCGTCAACCACACGCTTTTTCGCCTGCGCCTCCACCTTTTTTATCTCCTCGGTGAGACTGGTCGCCATCCTTGCTCACCCCCCTTCCACAGAACAAAAACCATCAAAAAGCCTACGTTAAAGAAACAACGAGGCTCAAATATGTTCTAATTTTAGTGACAGGGGGGAACAGTGTCAATCGAAACAAAGGAATTGAGCCACCCCACATCGATAAAATCCTCACCCCAGGAGAACATCTTTCCTCAAAACAGAAGGGCACACCCACCATATCAACGTTCACATCACGAGCTCTTCAATACATTTGGCCGGGCACTTGGCGGCACATGCACCGCAGCCGATGCACTTTTCTCCGTCGATGACGGCCAAGGAACCTTCCATCGAGATGGCTCCCACGGGACAAATCTTAGCGCAGAGTCCACAACCGATACAGCCAGCATGACACACTTTTTTGACGGTCGCCCCCTTCCAGGGGGAGTTACACGCGACCTGAACGATCGAGCCCACTGGGACCATGATAAGAACTGACTTCGGGCAACTGGCGACACAGGCTCCGCAACCAACGCATTTCGTCTCGTCGATGGAGGCCAGACCATCGACGATCTCGATAGCTCCGAAAGAACAGGCCTGAACGCATGAGCCGAAACCGATGCAGCCGAAGGGACATGCGTTAGGAGAGCCACCGGGCAGGATCGCCGCCGAGCGACAGTCTCGAATACCGTTGTAGAGAACCTCTTTGGGGGCCTCTTTGACAGTTCCCTTACACCTCACAAAGGCCCTCATAGGCACGGAGCTCTCGGCCTGAACCCCCATAATCTCGGCGATACGGGCTGCTAACTCGGCCCCTCCGACAGGACACAGGTTCGTTTTTGCTCCATCGTCCACAATACCTCGAGCATAACCGTCACATCCAGGATACCCACACCCGGCGCAGTTGGCTCCGGGGAGGATGTCCCTGATCATCTGAACCCTTTCGTCCTGGCGCACGAAAAACACGACGGATGAGATTGCCAGAAGCACCCCAAAAACGAGCCCGAGACCTCCCATCATGGTCGCCGGCAACAACACTGCCTGCACAAAATTCATGACCTGATCCCCCCCAAGACATCAGAGCATGCCGTTAAAGCCCATAAAGGCTATGGACATCAGCCCGGCAGTCACAAGGGCCAGAGGCAACCCCTGGAGACACTTGGGGATGTTATCGTTATGCTCCAGACGTTCCCGTATTCCCGCCATCAGGATTATGGCCAGGAAAAACCCCAAAGCGGACCCTAAAGCGTTAACCATGGAGCGAACAAGAGAGTACCTTTCGTTCATGTTGATGACCGCAATACCCAGCACGGCGCAGTTGGTCGTAATCAGGGGAAGAAATATCCCCAAAGACCGGTAGAGCCCGGGATTGAGCTTTTTGAGAGCCAACTCCACAAACTGGACCAGAGCGGCAATCACGAGGATAAACGACAAGGTATAGAGATATTCAAGGTGCAGAGGAACAAGAACATGGTGATAGAGTAGCCAGGTCATGAGAGACGAAAGAAGTATAACAAAGATGACAGCCGCTCCCATGCCCTTGGCGGTCCCCAGCCTCGTGGACACTCCCATAAACGGACAACATCCCAAAAAACGCGACAGAAGGATGTTATTGACAAAAATGGAGCTCACGAAAAGAAGCATCAGGTCCATCACTCTACCCCTTTCGAACCTTCATCGTCATCAGGACAATCCCCTCTGGAGCAGAGCTTCCCCAACGCACAGGCGGAACAGCCTGAGGGCACCTTCGGAACGGGACGACCACGACGGCCGGCCCACCATCCCTGGAAAGCCCTGAAGCATCCCATACATACCCCCAAGACGATAAAACCACCAGGTGCCAAAATCATCAGCAAACCTGGCTGAAACCCCGGAGGGGTGACGACGATGTCGAAGACCGAGCCATTTCCCAAAAACTCTCGAACGGCTCCCAGAAAGGTCAAGGCGAGGGAAAAGCCCAACCCCATCCCCAAACCATCAAGGACGGAGGCTCCTACGGAGTTCTTAAAAGCGAAGGCGTCGGCTCGGGCCAAAATGAGACAGTTAACGACGATGAGAGGGATGAAGATACCAAGAGACTTGTTCAGGCCAGGGGCAAATCCTGCCATGAGAAATTGCACGACCGTGACGAACCCAGCAATAACGACGATGAAAATCGGGATCCTGATCTCATCAGGGATAACTCGTCGGATTGCCGATATGACCGCATTCGAAGCCATGAGGACGAACGTGGCAGCTATACCCATACCAAGCCCATTCGCTGCGCTGGTCGAGACGGCCAGAGTAGGACAGAGTCCGATACACTGGACGAACACCGGATTATCGTTCAAAAGACCGTTTTTCACGATCTGAAGCGCCTCTTTCATTTTTGTCCCTCCCCGTAGCTCTTCTCCCAGAAAGCGACAGCCGCGTTGACTCCGGAGACGACCGCAGAGGATGTTATGGTGGCCCCCGAAATAGCCTGAATCTCCTCAGGCAGGGCTGGAGAGTTTTTCACCACTTGCAGAGGAAACATCTCCTTTTCATCAAATTGCTTCCAGAAAGACGGTCGAGCCGCTTTAGCTCCCAATCCCGGAGTTTCAGACTGCCTCATAATCCGAATGGCCTGAACCCCTCCCTTTGGGGTAAGCCCGACGAGCAGCTCTATCGGTCCAGCGTATCCCCTAGGAACCACGACAACGCACAAACCGATGGACTCGCCGCCGTGAAATGCTTCATGAACTTCAGTAATGACAGAATCAGACTCCAGTTCGATGTCAACTGGTACGAAAGAACTGGCCTTTGGCATAACCGCCGACAAGGCCTCGGACTTCTCCTTCTCCTGAGTCATACGAATGGCATCTGAGGTCAGTCGCTCTACGACTCCCAGGAGCATTCCGGTGATGGCCGTCACCATACACAGAATCAGCCCGAGACGAAGGACCTTAGCGGCGCTCTTAACGTACACACGGGAGAATGCCATCAGCTACGCACCTCCCCAAAAAACTTAGGAATCGTCAGTCTGTCGATCAGGGGAACAAAGAGATTCATCATGAGAATTGAGTAGGAGACCCCTTCGGGGTATCCCCCAAAGATCCGTATCAGGGAGGTCAAAAGGCCACAGCCAACAGCAAAAAGAACCTGCCCCTTGGCCGAGATGGGGGTCGTCGTGTAATCGGTCGCCATAAAAAACGCTCCGAGCATCAATCCACCGGAGAACACCTCGTACACCGCCCCGGCAGGACGGCCAAAGAACAGAGAGCCCCCTGCAACGACGGCCATGTACACCAGAGGGATCCTCCAGGAAATGACGTCTTTATAAATCAGAAAGCCCCCTCCCAGCAGAAGAGCAAATGCCGAGGTCTCTCCGATACAGCCCCCCACGTTTCCCACGAAAACGTCCCAAAGAGATGGCAGCCCTGCCTCACCAGACTTGATCAAAGTCAGAGGGGTGGCAGTGCTGACGCCTTGGACGGTCCATGTTGTCATGGCCACAGGCCAGGAAATGAGCATCATCGCCCGTCCACTCAGAGCGGGGTTGACGATATTCCTTCCAAGCCCACCGAAGAACTGCTTCGCCAGAACGATGGCGAAAACAGACCCACAGGCCGCCATCCAGAGAGGAATAGTGGGAGGAAGATTATATGCCAGCAAAAGCCCTGTCACAGCAGCGGACAAATCGGAGACCGTGACAGCCTGACGCATCAACTTCTGCCATAAAAATTCAGCGCCTACAGCTGAGAGCACACAGACACAGATCACCCAGAGGCTGGATAACCCCAGAAACCAGATCCCGGCAGCCCCTGCTGGAACGAGGGCCAGAAGGACCAAAGCCATAATTTTTTGAGTCGTAAGAGCCCCGTGGATGTGGGGAGAGCTACCTATCACAAATCGAGACGTCATCTCTGCACCGCCCCCAGTTTCTTCTTCCGTTCAGCCATGACTCGAGCCTTGCCTGTTCGACAGGTCTGAGTGAGTTGCCGCAGAGCCGGACAGTGGTAGGTACAGCAACCGCACTCAATGCAGTTCATTCCGCCGTTTTGCTCAAAAGCGGCGTAATCTCCCCGACGAACAGCCTGATCCAAGGTTAAAGGCACGAGCCACATGGGACAGGCATCAACACATCGCCCACACCGGAGACATTCGGACTCCTGAGATACAGGGGCCATCCGGGAGGAGAGCGCCAAAATTCCCGAGGTCCCCTTGACCACAGGAACGTCCAACGATCTCATGGAAATCCCCATCATGGGCCCCCCAGCCAGGACCTTCACCGGCGTCTCGTTAAACCCACCGGCAGCATCTACAAGCTCTCTGACGGAAATCCCCAGAGGAACCCGAAAATTCTTGGGATTGGACACCACATCGCCCGTTACCGATACGATCCGTTCCACCACGGGGATTCCCTGCGTCAGAGCAAGCCAGATATGATACAGAGTCCTGACGTTGAGGATGATACACCCCACATCCGCAGGCAACTTACCCATAGGGACCTCCTGTCCCGTCACGGACCAGATCAACATCTTCTCCGCACCCTGTGGGTATTTGACGCGATGGGGGACGAGGCTCAGTCGCTCATCCTGCAAATCGTTCAGCTCGTTCTGAATCGCCCGGATGCTTCGAGGTTTGTTGTTCTCGATGACGATCGTTCCTCTCGCCTCGGGAAAAAGAGACAGACACAGTCGAAGCCCCTCGACGACGGACCTCGGGTGTTCAAGCATCAGACGGTTGTCGCAGTTCAGAAAGGGTTCACATTCCGAGCCGTTCACGATCACCCATCGAATAACCCGTCCCTTTGGGGGCGATAGTTTGACGTGGGTGGGAAAACATGCCCCCCCCATTCCGACCAGTCCTGCTGCACGGATGAGATCAAGGTATTCCTCACAACGAGGCAAACGCCCGAAAGTATCAAACAAACGGGGGCCCTGCTCGTATAACTGATCATTTTCGACGACGATACAGTCCTCGAAGCTCCCGGGAATGGTCCTTCGAAGGCCGATGTCCTTCACCTTCCCTGAGACGCTTGCTAATATCGGAGCCGACACAAAAGCATCAGAATCGGCCAGTTTCTGCCCGACAAGAACCCGATCACCTTTTGCAACCACGGGTGTACAGGGTGCACCGATATTCTGGGACAGAGGGTACACCAAATCTCCTTTTGGAGATAGGAACTCCACGACCTTATCTGACGTCAGCGATTTTCCGTCAGGCGGATGAACGCCTCCCCTGAACGTCGGCAGTCTCATTTTTGCCTCCCCCTTCGTGTGAAACTGCTACGGAATTGCAAAAATGCTCCTAAAACAAATGCCCCCTCTTTCCATGTAATCGAAAAGGAAGCGGCACAGAGGAAACCCAAGGCGTGGGCCTCACAGAGCATCGTACAACTTTCAAATGTAAGGTATGTGTATGGTCCTTTTTCAAAACAAAAAATACTCCTATACATCAACTCCATCTTCAATTTTAAACATATTTGAAATAAAGAAGCTTTTTATACATAAGACTATACCATAAAAACGCATTGTGGCAAATCCCCCACGTTTCGACTGTCATTGCTCAGTGATACTGTCACTCCATAAATGATCAGAGAAAAAGTCACCCTTCCGGCAGGAGTTTCCTGGATACTATTGGGTACTGAACAATGATATATTAACCAGCAAAGAATTGACAGATCCACTTTTGCATGATACTGTTGCGCATAATGTTACGGGATGAATGTGATTTCCCCGTTGTTCTCGGAGGTCGAGCATATGATGCACGTTTCCGGTATATCCTTTGTCATTTTGAACGCATACTATTACTACGGAACCAGGCCCTTTGCGAGGAGGCTGGAGCCGTAGTTTTTGGTACGGTGTGGAAGGACCTCCAAAGAAACGTCCGCAAGAGGGCTCTTTACCAGGTTTTACGGTGAAGAGCCCTCTTCTTTATTCATAATCCAGAAGGGAGTTTTTGAGATGAACAGACAGGTAAAGTTTTTTGGCGGCGAGACTTTCCCCTTGGAGATGCACAAGGTGCGCATCGTCCAGAAGCTGACGTTGGTTCCGGTCGAGGAGCGGCTTTCGGCGATCCGTGAGGCGGGGAACAACACGTTTCTTCTGAAAAACGACAAGGTCTTCCTGGACATGTTGACGGACAGCGGCGTCAACGCGATGAGCGACCGGCAGTTGGCGGCGATGATGAGGGCAGACGACAGCTACGCCGGCTCCATGAGCTTCGAGCGCCTGAAAGCGGTGACCGAGGAGATGTTCGGCAAATCATTCCTGCTGCCCGTCCATCAGGGCCGTGCGGCGGAGAACATCCTGGCAAGCGCCCTTGTCGAGAAGGGAAACATCGTCCCGATGAACTACCACTTCACGACGACGCGCGCCCACATCGAGCACAACGGAGGAAGCGTGGTGGAGCTGTTCCTTCCGGAAGCCCTGAACCTGGATAGTGCTGAACCCTTCAAGGGTAACATGGATACGGAGAAGCTCGACGCACTGCTGAAAAGCGAGACTGACAACGTCCCGTTCGTTCGGATGGAGGCCGGAACGAATCTGATCGGCGGGCAGCCCTGGTCGCTGGCAAATCTGGGAGAGACGGCGGAGATCTGCCGTCGGCATAAGGTTCCACTGGTCCTGGATGCCTCGCTTCTGGCCGACAACCTGTACTTCATCAAGACGCGCGAGGCAACACAGGGCAGAGCTTCGATCCGCGAGATCATGCGACGTATCTCCGATCTCTGCGATGTCGTGTACTTCTCTGCCAGAAAGCTGGGCTGCGCGCGAGGCGGAGCGATCCTGACCGGAGATCAGACTCTGTTTGAGCGTATGCAGCCGCTGATTCCTCTCTTCGAGGGATTCCTGACCTATGGCGGCATGTCTGTGCGGGAGATCGAGGCACTCTCCGTGGGGCTCGAGGAGACGATGGACTTCGACATGATCCGCCATGGGCCTGAGTTCATCGCTTTCATGGCCGATTCGCTCCACGAACGAGGCATCCCCGTGGTGCG
>PDTB01000039.1 GCA_002748665.1 Dethiosulfovibrio peptidovorans
GACAGTTCCCTGGACGCAATGGACCTTTACAAAAAACTGGAACAGGATGTTATTCCCACATACTACGCAAACAAGACACAGTGGGTCCAGATGATGCGCGAGACGATCGCCCTGAACGGCAGTTTTTTCAATACCCATCGGGTGGTCAAGGAATACTGCGAAAAAGCCTACAACATCAGCTTCCGAGGAGTCTGAGCAATGATGGGACCTCTCACCATCCTCCACGTAAGCCCGGAAGCCGTTCCCCTGGCAAAGGTTGGCGGCATGGCCGATGTCGTCGGCAGCTTGCCCGAGGCTTTGAACGGACTGGGGTTCGATGCCCGACTGCTCATGCCCGCATGGGGAGACATCCTGGACGACCTGAAAGGGCAGGGGATCTCTATTACCCATCTTCCCGGAATCCTGGAAATATCCCTGGGAAACAGGCTCTACCGAGGCTCTATCCATCAATGTCACATCGGATCGACGATAGTCTACCTGCTCAGTCAGGCTGACCTATACGGTGGGCCCATCTACCCGGAGGAGACCTCAGAGGAGACCGTCCGTCCTTTCGCTTTTCTCTCCTATGGGGCTCTGATTCTCCCGTCCATCACAGGCTGGGCCCCCGAGGTGTACCACTGCCACGACTGGGTGACCGCCATACTTCCCCTGGCATTGAACGGTCACCCGTGGTTCCGAGGACAAAAGGGAATCCGAAAGACCATGCTCACCATCCACAACCTGGCTCACCAGGGCCTTCTTTCCCCGTCCGCTATGGGAGGTCTCCAGCTCCCTGAAAAGAGCTTTTCCATAGACACCTTGGAATACTTCGGCCAGGTGAATCTCTTGAAAGGTGGAATTATGACCACCGACCACATCACGGTGGTCAGCCCAAGCTACGCCAGAGAGATCGCTACACCGGAGGGAGGACACGGTCTTGACGGTGTCCTTCGCCGGTGCGAGAACAAGCTCACCGGGATCCTCAACGGGCTGAATCTCAAGGACTGGGACCCCAAGACGGACCGGGCTCTTCCCAAGCCCTTCTCGGTCCGGGACCTCTCGGGGAAGGCAGCAGCCCAACAACAGCTCTTGAAAGAAACCGGCCTGGATAGGGGACCGATAGCAGCCGTGGTCAGCAGACTGGTGGAACAAAAAGGCATGGATATTCTGCTCCCGGCTCTAGGCGAACTGGCCGATCAGGGGCTTCGCACGGTGATCGTGGGGAGTGGGGAACCTCGATACGAGAACTGGCTGGCCGCGCTGGAAAGAGAGCATCCCGGCAAAATCCGGTTCTTCAAGGGGTACCACGAGAACCTTGCCCGACTGACATACGCTGGAGCCGATCTGTACCTCATGCCGTCTCTCTTCGAACCCTGTGGGCTCTCCCAGCTCATCGCCCTTCGGTACGGCACCGTGCCCGTGGTCCGTAGAGTAGGGGGGTTGGCCGACACCATAACCGACATGGACGAGCCCGATGGCGTGGGATTCGTTTTCGAGCGGTATGACCGAGACGATTTGATCCGAACGGTACTTCGAGCAATGAAAACCATGGAGGACAGGAAAAGCTGGGAATCCACGGTGCGTCGGGGGATGAGGAGGGATTTTTCCTGGGGAGAATCTGCCAAGATATATGGGAAAATCTATCGCGATATAGTAAGATCGTAAGAGAACACAGGGCTAAAAAGGAGGCAACGGAGGGATGACCCACGAAAAGGAGGGCACACCATGATCAGAGGACAGTTCGGACGGGTCCTGGGTATTGTTTTGGCTGGCGGGAAGGGTGAGCGTCTCATGCCCTTAACAAAATACCGGGCCAAACCAGCGGTTCATTTCGCCGCAAAATATCGCATCGTGGACTTCGCCATCTCCAACTTGGTCAACAGCGGGATCTTCTCCATCTATGTTCTGGTTCAGTTCAAAAGCCAGTCTCTGAACGAACACATCGAACGGGCATGGCAGTTTGGCGGAGCTCTCCGGGGTCGAGATTTCTTTGTCACCCTGGTCCCAGCTCAGATGTGGCGGGGTGAACACTGGTTTGAGGGAACGGCCGACGCCGTCTATCAAAACATGCACCTTGTGTCCCTGTACAACGCGGATAAAATCTGCGTTTTTGCAGCAGACCACGTCTATAAGATGGACGTGGAACAGATGCTGACCTATCACGCCGACCACCAAGCCGACGTAACAGTGGCAGCCAACGTGGTCCCTGCGTCTCAAGCATCCCAGTTCGGCTGCATCCAAACCAACGAGCGAGGACGCATCATAGCTTTCGTTGAGAAACCAGCAGAACCGCCGGAGATCCCAGGACGACCTGGATTCAGCTACGTGTCCATGGGGAACTACGTCTTCGAACGGGAAATCCTTGAAGGAGCCCTTCT
>PDTB01000040.1 GCA_002748665.1 Dethiosulfovibrio peptidovorans
ATTGATCACATATCGTGCCAACGTCTCAACACTCACCATGAAGCTCACCCCCCTATATTGTCCATCATTATATACCAATCTGAGATAAAAAAGCCCCTCGGGGAGAGGGGCTAAAACACACACCTTTAAACCGTATTATGGCAAAACCACTGAAAGACATCTTCGAGATTCATTGTCCCCCTGGCAAGATCAAGAGCAACTCTGACATAGTCCTCGTTATTCGCTGTAACGGAAATGTTGTTCAGTCCTAAAAAATACGTCGCAAGATACATCCCAAATCGCTTGTTCCCATCCTGCAACGGGTGTCCTTGAATGATAGACCGGCAGATAACAGCTGCCAGCTTCAGGGGATCATCTCCGTAATAGCTCGAAACAGCCTCAAGAGAGCAGACATACCCGATAGCATTGTAGGAAATGAGCCGTATGGGATCGTCATGGTACTGTTTCTGCAGGTCTCCAATAAGAGATAACGCCTCGTCGTCCTCAACCCAATTAATACTTGGAGAGGGCATGAAAGGCAGCCTCACGCTCTGAAAGAATCCGCTTACGAAGCTCCATACGATCCACCGGAGTTTGTACGCTCTGCGTCTTTTTCTCTCGTTTCTTCTCAGACATAGGGCGATCCCTCCCTTCCACGCTCACATTATAGCACTCCAGGATAAAAAAGCCCCCGTAAGGGGGCTACTTCAACTCTGGTCAGCTCTTATTGCGCCTTGGCGAGGACGCCGAAGAAGTTCAGGAACCAGCCTCGGGCTCGCTCGTTGTAGACAAAGGTTATAACCTCCCTGCTTGAATGAGGGGACTTCGTACGAACCCACGTACCGTACTCACCGGACACTCCCTTTGGGCTCTTCAATCCGTTTTCGCTCGCGACCTTCCCTATCTTCTGAGCCGATACACCGCACTCCCTGCCGATATCCGTGGCCGAATACATCGCCTCCGTTGCCTGGGGGAGCATATGAGTCAAGTCCTGCTTCGTCGTCAGTTCGGCGTACTTGGTCATAAAAACCGTCTTGCTCTCAGGCGTCATGACCTCGTTGAACTTCTCAATACCCTCAAGAATAAGCTTCGCCATGCGGTAATCGGCGTTTTTCTCCATCACTGCGATGCGCCGTAAAGCCAACTCGTCCTTCTTGTCGGCCTTACGTCTCTTCGCTTCGGGCGTTGCGTACTCGCCTGTTTTGCGAATGGCGGGGAGAAGGTCTGAGGTAACCCACTTGCGGAAACGTTTTGCTTCAGGCTTGTTCGAACGCATGATGAGGGTGTATAGGCCTGACTCATTGATGATATTTGTTCTCTGTTTTCTGCCGTGGGGGTCGACAATACCGACCCCCGATTTCTCATCTGCATCAAGGCGACTGATTGCGTCTTTATCGTTCTTGATATCCAGCACATCGCAAACATCCTTAGCCACCCACCAGGGCATACCGTCCTTCATAACAACCCGAACATCTCTCTTCTCGAAGCAGAATACCTGAAGTCCTTTTGACATATCGTTTCTCACTCCTTCTCTCTCGTCTTTGTCCATCATCTCTACATCCGGTTTGTCTTCTTTTTCAGGCTGAAGGTCATCTCTCAACGCCTTCAACAAAAGATCTTTGGAAGGCTCTACTCCGTGTCTCTCCATCCTTTGAAGAATACAAAAACAGTCAAACAGCCAGGCACCGTACAGATAATGGTGCGAGCATCGTTCAGGAAACCGCTTTACCCCTCGTTTCCACAGCTCAAGGGATTCGTGCGCAGCCAGCTCAACGATAATGTTCAAAGGCATGTCGTTATACGGATGCCCCGCATCGTAGAGTTTATCGCCGAGG
>PDTB01000041.1 GCA_002748665.1 Dethiosulfovibrio peptidovorans
TACCAATCCGGAGAAGGAAGATAAGGAGTTTGTGCGGGGCATTGAAGAAGATATCCGCTGGATGGGCTTTCAGTGGGAAGGCGAGCCGCGTCACGCTTCATCGTATTTTGAGCAGTTTTATCAGTGGGCCGTGGAGCTGGTAAAGGCGGGAAAGGCCTATGTGGACCACCAGAGTGCCGAAGAGATTGCGGAAAACCGCGGTACGCCCACGCGGCCCGGTGTGGACTCGTCTTACCGCAGCCGCAGTGTGGAAGAGAATCTGGAGCTGCTGGAAAAAATGAAGGCCGGCGAATTTGATGAAGGGGAGTGCATACTGCGGGCCAAAATTGCCATGGACCATGTGAACATCCTGATGCGCGACCCGGCCATTTACCGCATCCGCAAGGAAGCGCATCATCAGACTGGGAATCAATGGTGCATTTATCCCATGTACGATTTTGCCCACGGCTATGAGGATGCCATTGAAGGGGTTACCCATTCGCTGTGCTCTCTGGAGTTTGAAAATCACCGTCCGCTTTACGACTGGTTTCTTGAAAACGTGTCGGTGCCCCACCGGCCGCATCAGTACGAATTTGCCCGTCTGAATCTGACGCATACCATAATGAGCAAGCGCCATCTGCGCCGTCTGGTGGAGGAAGGGCTGGTGCATGGCTGGGACGATCCCCGCATGCCCACGCTCAAGGGAATGCGCCGGCGGGGTTATCCGCCTGCGGCCATACGGAAGTTCATTGAGGAAATTGGTGTCAGCAAGGTGAACAGTCTGGTGGATATGGAGTTTCTCTTTTTCCATATCCGCGAGGAGCTGAACCGCTGCGCAGAGCGGCGGATGGCGGTTCTGAATCCCCTGAAGCTGACCATTACCAACTGGCCCGCGGGTAAAACAGAAGTGTTTCAGGCGGAAAACAACCCGGAGAATCCCGAGGCCGGTTTCCGTGACATTGAATTTTCCGGAGAGCTCTGGGTGGAGCGGAGCGACTACATGGACGATGCGCCCAGAAAGTGGTTCCGCATGGCTCCGGGCCGGGAGGTCCGCCTGAAATACGCCTACTACATTAGGGTGAACGAGGTGCTGCGTGACAACTCCGGTGAGCCTGTGGAGCTTCTGTGCACTTACGACCCTGAAAGCCGGGGAGGCCAGAGTCCTAACGGTCGGAAGGTGAAGGGCACGCTGCACTGGCTTTCCCGCCACAATGCCGTATCAGCGGAAGTGCGTCTTTACGACCACCTGATAACGCTGGAAGATGTTTCACAGGTGGAGGAAGATAAGGATTTTACCCACTACCTGAACCCGCATTCTGAAACGGTTTTGGAGAAGGCCTTTATAGAGCCGGCTTTGGCGTCCGCGGCGCCGGAGGAGCGTTTTCAGTTTATGCGCAACGGGTATTTTGTGGCGGACCGGGAAGAGCATGCGCCGGGCACAAAACCGGTTTTTAACCGGATTGTGGGGCTGCGCGACTCCTGGGCCAAAATCTCCAAAAAGAACCAGGTGTAACGGGGCCATTATGCTGGAGCAGTTTGGTGAAAAAACGGCCGGGCGGAAGTTGTTCTCATTCGCGGAAATCTACTCCATTTCCGTGAAGGCTTTCAGAAGTATGCGTCCCTTCCGTGAGGCGGCAGAGAAGGGGCTGGTTTCCGACAGGCTGAAAGAGCGTATTATGCTCTCGGTAACCGCCGTGAACGGCTGTGAGGTGTGTTCCTATTTCCATACTGGACAGGCACTGAAGGCCGGCCTGGATAACAGTGAAATTCAACAGTTCCTTGCCGGTGAGTTTCCGGATGTACCGGAGGACGAGGCGGCTGCCGTGCTCTTCGCCCAGTATTACGCGGATAAGCGGGGCAGGGTGGACAGGGAAACGTGGCAGAGCCTGGAAGAGCGCTACGGCCGGGAGAGGGCCTGCGGCATTCTGGCCGCGACACGGATGATTATGTT
>PDTB01000042.1 GCA_002748665.1 Dethiosulfovibrio peptidovorans
AAGTGCATCCCAGCTTTTGGGGTTGACAACCAGCGGGAAATATTCACAGGTGCCGTTCTGCAGTGCCGGATCAAGGATAAATGATGCTACTTCATGAAAACCCATCCGCATATTTTCATCCCAGAATGTCCATTCGGCCGCCTCAATACTGCGTGTTTGCAGCGCGGTGTAGATATCGGGAGCAGAGAGGGAAACGGTGGAAGCGCCAAGAGCTTCATAATACTTGCCGCCAATACCGGAAGAGCGTATTCTCAAGCCCTTGATTTTGTCGACAGAATCAATTGGCACCACCGACATAAGTTGCTCGTAAAGCGGGCTGACCATGGCATGACCAAGATAGGTAAGCCCATGTTTCGCGTAGAGTTTTTTAAACCATGGCTCCAGTTTCTCAACAAGATAGGCACCCTCGGCATAGGTGCTCAGAGGTGAGCCGGGCTGCGTTGTAAAGCTGAACAGAGAATCTTTTCCCGGCCAGTAGGCACTGTATACCATGCTTGCGTTGACCATGCCGTTGGCAACGTTATCAAATGTTTCAAAAACAGGGAAGAGAACGCCTGCGGGGTATGCTTTTATTTCAAATTCTCCCCCAGAGAGTGTTTTTACTGTTTCACAGAAAACTTCAGCGATACGTTGCTGTTCTGTTCCCGGCATGGCGTGGGTGACAAGGCGCCATTTCACTTTGGCAAAAGCGCTTTGTACGTTTGTTGCAAGAAATAGAACTGTAAGTAAAACTGCGATTTTTGTTTTCATGATTCACCAATTACTGTTAAATTTTCGCAAACAGAGAGATATGTCCAGAAATTTCAGGTTTTCTCTTTACTATCGTTGACGTTTTTTGAAGGTACAGTTGTTATTGTTTATGTTATTCACACACCATAGGCTTCTCTCCTTTTTTATATTGTTTTTGTCTTTCGGCAGATACCGTGGCTAAAACCCAAGCAGATATCTGGGGAGCCACAGGATAATCTGCGGAAACATAAAAATGATAACAAGGCAGATCGCCTGCAGGGTTAACAGCGGCAGGCTTGATTTATAGATCTCAATGATGTCAATATCTGGTGGAGTACATCCTTTGAGATAGAACAGGCTGAAACCAAAAGGCGGCGAAATATAGGCGCTCTGCAGGATAACGTTGATCGCCAGGCCGATCCATAGCGGATCAAATCCCAGGCGTGACAGGATCGGAGCGATAATCGGCACCGCAAGAAAAATAACGGCACCCGGTTCCAGAAACATTCCCAGGATAAAGACAAAGATAGCGGCAACGACAAAGACCATATTGGCGCCGCCCGGCATATTCATCGCGAAGTCGGCAACAATTGCGTTGCCGCCCAGCCCGGAAAACACCGACCCAAAAGCTCCGGCACCGATCATCATAAAACCGACCATGGCTGTCACGCTTAGTGTTTCATAACAGGAGGAGTGGACAATCTCCCATGTCAGACGTCGGTTTATCAGACCAATAACTATTGCTCCGGCTGCGCCAAAAGCTGCCGCTTCTGTCGGGCTGGCGATCCCCAGCAGAATGGTGCCGAGCACGAGAACTATTAACATTCCCGGGAAAAAAACGCTACGCACCGAGATAAGTTTTTCGCCCCAGGAGACACGCTCTTCGGGGGCGAGGGCCGGGGCAAAGCCGGGATCAAGCAGGCCGCGGATAAAGATATAGAGGATATAGAGTGTTGCCAGCAGAACCCCGGCAGAAATACCGCCGGCAAAGAGCCCGCCAATGGAAACACCTGTTACCGCA
>PDTB01000043.1 GCA_002748665.1 Dethiosulfovibrio peptidovorans
AAAGCCTCGGCCACTCTATGAGTAAGCCGGGGCTTTTACTTTATACACTAAAGACAGGGCGTTTTTCTTTACGCCGGAGTTATGGCAGAGCTGGAGCTTTGATTCTCTTCCAGCTGGAACTGTCCCACAAGGGAATTGAGCCGTTCCGCACCGGAGGAAAGGTTTTGGGCTTCCTGGGCCACCTGCTCGGACGCGTGGGCCGTGTCGTCGCTCCCCTTCCTGACGTTCTGAAGAATTTCCGTGGTCTCCATGGCTCCCTTGGTGACCTGGTCGATGCCCGAGGCCATCTCTTCGCTTGATGCGGCCTGTTCCTGGGAAAGAGCGGCGATGTTCTGCATGGCCCCTTCTACCTTGGTAATGTGGCTTAAAGCATTACCAAGGTTGGCGATGGCCGAGTCCGAAGCCTCGACGATCTGTTCTACCACCTTATCCACTTCTTTCATGGATGCTGTGGAGGAGGAGGCGTTGTCCTTGAGTGAGCCGATGAGGTCCGCCACCTCTCCTGCGGCACCGTTGCTTTCTTCGGCGAGTTTGCGGACTTCCTCGGCCACCACGGCGAAGCCCCGGCCGTGTTCTCCTGCCCGGGCGGCCTCGATGGCGGCGTTCAGGGCAAGGAGGTTGGTCTGATCCGCAATGGACGTGATGGTGGTGACGAAGGAGGTAATGGCTTCTACGGAGCTGCCCACTTCGGACATGCTGTTCATGGTTTGGGAAGACCGTTCTCCCACGGATTTGATCATATCCACCATGGCCTTGACATTCTCGGCGGCGTCCTGACTAATCCTGTTCATCTCGGCGGACGCCTCGGCACCTTCCGAGGCACTTTGGGCGGCACCGGCGGCTCCGGCGGAGACCTCTTCGATGCTTGCGGTGGTCCCCTCAAGAGCTGCGGTGTTGCTCTCGGAAAGGCTTCCCACGTGGTCCACCGAGGACTTGACCTCTTCCATGGACGCCACGGTTTCCTCGGCGAGAGCTGCCAGAGATTCCGATGCTCCTGAAATGGTGTTCGCTTCGTGCTGGACTTTCCGAACAAAGTCGCTTACCTTGATTTCCATATTTCGAAGCCCTTGAACCATATCGGCTATTTCGTCGTTTTTATACTTGAGGAGCCACATTGTAGAAGTGTCAAACCGAAAATCAAGCTGCGAAAACCTATCCAGAATGTTCGATATTGCCACGATGGGTCGGACAATCCGGCCACTGGTCACAAAAATCGCCAGACCTAAAAGGGCTAGCCCCAGAATTGATGTCACTATAAGGTTACGGGTAAGGGCATTGGCGGCTATGGTTACGTCGGACAGGGGAACAACGATAAAGAGACTCCATGAGGCAAGACCGGCACCGATGGAAACGGGTATCTGAGCTCGCAGGGCGTTTTCCTCAAGCCTCAGAGAGTGCTCTATGGAAACTTTTCGTCCCCCGGTGGCCACAAGATTCAGGACTTCATCCAGGTTCTTGATTTTGCCCCTTGCGACATCCCTGTAGCTCTTCCCTATCAAGTCCTTGTTGGCGTGATAAACAAAGCAGCTTTGGTTGGAGAGGAGGGCATTGTAGCTGTTGTCTGTGACGGAGATGGCGGCTATTTCCTCATCCAGGTGATTCAAGTCTATGTCGATACCCACCACACCAGCAGTTTTTCCATGGAGCTTTATGGGGACGGTGACGCAGGCTATAAAATGCGATTCGCCACCACTTGTGTAGTTATATCGAAAGGGCTCGGATAAATAAGGCTGACCAGAGCGAATAGGTACATCGTATATATCCCCAAATTCCTCTATAGCTTCATCGGTGATGCTATGGGTTCGAAGGGTGGAGCTTCCGCTACGTACAAATGTTCCCACAAAGCGGCCATTCTTATGAAACCCATCAATGCCGGCAAATTCGGCGTCTTTGCCGTCAAAGGCGTTGGGCTCGAAGAC
>PDTB01000044.1 GCA_002748665.1 Dethiosulfovibrio peptidovorans
GGCACCCTCGGGCGTTCCGCCCTGCACCTTGAAACCGCCAAGAGCCGATGCGGTCTGGGGAGTCAGGCCGATGTGGCCCATAACGTTAATGCCGGCACCGACAATGGCTTTTATTCTGGAGAGCATTTCCACCCCGCCTTCCAGCTTAATGCAGTCGCAGTTGGTTTCCTTTATCAGACGGTTGGCGTTCCGGACAGCCTCTTCATCGCTGACATTGTAGGAGCCGAAGGGCATATCACCGATAATCCATGTGTCGGGAGCCCCCTTCACCACCGGTTTGATGTGATGCACCATGTCGTCCATGGTGACCGATTCAGTGCCGTCATAACCCAGCATCACCATTCCCAGGGAATCGCCCACCAGGATAATTTCCACCTCGCTCTCATTGACAATGGATGCCATTGTGTAATCGTAGGCCGTTACAAAGCTGAACTTTCGCCCTTCCTGCTTGAACTTCTTGAAGTCCATAATGGACATCTTCTTTTTGCTCATTTTCTTCTCCCCTTAAAGCATGATTTTATATTGTCCCCTGATGATTCTCAGGATATCCATACCCGATTTTTTCCGATATTTTCCCGGCTTCCTCTCTAACCATGCGGGAATAGTCGGCCATGTGCTCCTTCTGCCGGAAACGGAACCTGGGAGTGGAAATGCTGAGGGCCGCAACCGGACTGCCGGTAAAATCCAGCACGGGCGCGCTTATGCAGACCAGCCCTTCCACATACTCCTCGTCGTCCAGGGCAAAGCCCGTTTCCCTCACCCTTCGCAGCTCTTCCTGCAAGGCCACTTTATCCACAATGGAATTCTTCGTATAGCGCCTCATAACCACATGGTCAAGAATTTTTTCTGCCACCGCATCGGAGCTGTACGCCAGAATGGCCTTTCCCAGCGCGGAGCAGTAACAGGGCACATCGGCCCCTATGTCCTGTCCCACCTTTATGGTGGAGCTGCTCTCCAGTTTGTCAATATACACAATTTTGCTCCCCACAAGAATGCCCAGGTTCACCGTTTCCCCGGTTTCCCCGGCCAGGTGTTTGATATGGGGACGGGCCACCTTCAGAATACCCGTTCTGTCCATGACACGGTTGCCCATGGCCAGCAGTTTCAGGCTGTTGGAATACCTGCGGGTGTCCGGGTCCTGATTGACATACCCGGCCTCCCTCATGGTGCTGACAAGCCTGTGAACCGTGGCCTTGTCCATTTCCAGCGCTTCACTTAACTGCCCGATACTCAGCTCTCCCCACTTGTCAAGAGCTTCCATTATTGAAAAGGCTTTTACAACCGACTTCACTCTGTTGTGGGGTTTCATTTACGCCTTATCCCTCCGGCCATATACGTACCGGTATGCCATGGCCACAAACACTCCGCCGCCGACAATGTTGCCCAGGGTAACCGGCAGCAGGTTGTGCAGCAAAAACCCGCCCCAGGAGAGCAGACCCAGGGCCTCTTTTCCCAGACGGGCCGCCTCAAGAAAGGCCGCGCTGCCCTTGATAAAAATGCCGGCCGGAATCCGGCCGGAACGTAGTACATGTTGGCCACACTGTGCTCAAAGCCCGAGGTAATAAACAGCCAGATGGGAAAGAACACCGCCAGAATTTTTCCGCTGAACGACGTTGAACCATAGGAAAGCCACACCGCCAGGCACACCAGCCAGTTGCACATAAGGCCCAGCACAAAGGCCTGAAGGAAACTCAGGTTCACCTTGTAGGCGGCAATTTTCAGCGTAACGGCCCCCAGCATGTTCCCGCCGCCGGCAAACAGGCCGCTGGCCGCCATCATCCAGGCCACAAACACCGAGCCGGCAAAATTCCCGGCATAGACAATGGCCCAGTTCCTGAGCATTCTTCCGGCCGAAACCTTCCGGGCGCTCACTCCGGCAATCATAAGGACATTTCCGGTAAACAGCTCGCCCCCCGCCAGAAGAACCAGCATCAGGCCGGTTCCAAAAATGGAACCCGCCAGCACCTTGCCCAGACCGTAGGTGTCCGGCCGGGCAAACAGGTTGAAGGCCGCCATGTTGGAACCTTCCGCGGCAAACGCAATAAAGGCTCCGGCCAGAACGCCCAGAACAAACAACTTCGCAAAACG
>PDTB01000045.1 GCA_002748665.1 Dethiosulfovibrio peptidovorans
CAGGGCTAACTCATCTTGAGGACTTGGGGAAGATGATGTTTTCGAGGATGCTTTCATCGAGTGCGGCTCGGTAACGCTTTCCCCGAATGGTGTCCTTGATGATGGTGTCGTTTTTTAAAAGACTCAGGACCACCTTGCGTAGCATCGCCAGATTGGCTGCCGCGTAGCCTTTGCGGGCACGGCTCTGGTCCCCGTCAAAGGTGACGTCGAGTATCCAATGACACTGGTTTTCGATTGACCAGTGCTGCCGGATTAACTCTTGCAACCGTGCGGCATCAGGCTCAAGGCTCGTCAGGTAGTATCGTTTCTGGACGCTTTTTTTGTCTGTGCTGAGATTTTTCCGGTGGGCTTCGACGCATACCACGCTTTTGAGTCCCAGCCAGCTTTCGCGTTCGTTTTTGTCGATCCAATCGAGATGGTCGGTGGCCAGAACAACGCGTCTTTCCCGCCGTCCGTGCGCCTTGCCTTTGACATCGGCAGCGGTGAGGGTTTTGCCAAGGCTTTGGGTCTGCCTGATGTGTGCGGGACTGTTGAAGAAGGCCTCGAGCCGTTGATGGAAGTTGGGATGATTCGCTTTGAGCGCCAGGATATAGTCAGCCCGCTCAAGATAAAGACTGCGGGCGATGGCCTTCTGGCAGCCCATGGCGTCCAGGCTGACGGTATGACCTTCGAGATCGAGCTGTCTGATGAGTTCGGGCACGGCGGTAATTTCGTTGGACTTCCCGTCAACGGCGAGCTGGCCGAGGGTGAGTTGGTTCTCGCATGCCCATGCGCTAATGAGGTGCAGACTGGTCGTCGGGTCGGCGTTTTCAAAACTGTGGCGCAGCGTCTTGCCGTCAATGGCTATCAACTGCTCCTTGAGCCTGCCGCTGATGCCCAGCACAAAGGCGGCGAAGCATTCGCAGAACCTGTCGGGATCAATCCGGGTGAAGATACGGCGGAATGTGTCGTTACTGGGAACCCCTCCCGGCAACCTAAGGTGTTTGCGAAGCCACTTCTCCCTGGTTTTGGCGAAGCGTTCGAAATCATCGAACCCCTCGCTGCCACAGATCATGGCGGCCAGTGCAATGAAGATGATTTCACCAAAATAATGCCTCGGATATTTTCCACTGCGCGGATCTTCAAGTATTTCGAACTCTTCAAATCCATCCGGAAAACCTGCTGCATACTTGTCACGTCTTGTTTTGTTAGGCATCCAGCCACCATAGACCACTACATATAGAGTACAAGTCTAAAATGTCTCGAATATTACACTACCCAAGGTGAGTTAGCCCTG
>PDTB01000046.1 GCA_002748665.1 Dethiosulfovibrio peptidovorans
TTTGATTCCTCCCAATGCCACTCTCATTATCTTTGCCTGGATCAGCGGACAATCTGTTCTTGCATGTTTTCTGGCTACGGTAATCCCCGGAATCATTACGATTATCCTCCTGTGTGCAGTCAACCGATGGCTGCTGATCAATAGCGGGACCCTGCTGAAAAACGACAAAAGCAGCCGAACTGTTGCGGAGAAGGTTCGTCTTTTCAAGGAACGGGGCAAACAGGCCTTACCGGCTTTGTTTCTTCCGGTAATTGTCCTTGGCGGAATTTACGGTGGTATCATGACCACCACCGAAGCATCTGCCATGGCGGTTCTGTATGCCATTCCCATTGGGATGTTTGTGTACAAGGGCCTGACCATGAAAAATTCCTACCAGGTCATTGTGGAGTCTGCCATTACCACAGGGGTCATCATGGTAATGCTCTATTCTGTTTCCATGTTAAGCCGTCTGTATCTTCTGGAAGATCTCCCGGGGGTTCTGCTTTCCGTATTTTATAAGGTTTCGGACGATCCCATGATCATTATGTTCATGATTAATATTTTTCTGGTCATCATGGGCATGCTCATGGACGATATCAGCGTGGTGGTTCTGACCACCCCCATTCTCATGCCCATTATCATGAAGCTGGGATTTAATCCCATCCATTATGCGGCGATTGTGGGTGTGAATACGGGCTTGGGGTGTATTACTCCTCCTGCGGCTCCGGTATTGTACCTGTCCGGGAGGCTGGGGTCTGCTCCCATTGACGAAATGATGAAGCCCTGTCTGTGGTTCATTTTGTTGTGCTGGGTGCCCGTATTGTTTATAACGGTATTTTTCCCGAAAATATCCTTGTTGCTCCCCCATTTGATTTTGGGAACCGCCTGGTAGACCCCCTCGTCTGATCCGCCATCAGAATGCCACCTGCGGCGTTAGCTGCGGCAGCATCCCCCTACGACGTATACAAATACGACTCCGGGTGCTGCTGCCTTGCATCTGGCATCCTGCTGGTGGCCAGGAAATAGACTTATGTATTATAAAATAAGAATGTTGTAAAATTAGGGGGGTGTTGGCAAGGAATCATGTGGTCAAGTAAAAAGGGGAACCCCTGATCCACCATCAAAATGCCACCTGCGGCGTTGCATTCAGCCCCATCCCCTTGCGACGTATGCCTGATACGCCTCAGGCGCTGGGGCTTCTGCGCCTTGCATCTGGCATCCTGCTGGTGATCAGGAAATTGGCGGAATAAAATGCAAATCAACCAAAAAAAGCCCCCGGTTCTTGTGTAAAAAACCGGGGGCAAAGAGTGATCCTGTGAGCTGTTCAGATCAGATTAGTACCAGCCCCGCAGTTTCATAACCTCTGCAACCCGTTTTACGGAAATCATATATGCAGCTTCCCGGACGGTTGAATTGGTTTCCTGGGCAAGATCCCAAATATCATTGAAGGCGTTGATCATGGCAATTTCCTGCTTTGCATACACTTCTTCT
>PDTB01000047.1 GCA_002748665.1 Dethiosulfovibrio peptidovorans
GCTTCATCAACAAAGCCCGCCATATCCTGAATAAGATGGGAAGTGAGAAGGATGGTTTTATCGCCCTCCTGACAGAACTCCCGCATAATATCCAGAAACAGGCGACGGTAACCGGCATCAAGCCCGATGGAATAGTCATCGAGGATCAGCAGCTCCGGCTGCTGTGCCAGCAACAGCCCCAGGACAATCTGCGAACGCTCACCGCAGGACAAATTCCTGATCTGGCTGTTACCGGAGAGACCAAGCCGGTCCACCAGATGATAGTAAACTTCTGCGCTCCAATCCGGGTAAAACGCTGAATAGAACCGCTCAATCTGCGTAACCGAAAAAAAATCCCATGCCAGATGCCCTTCAAAGAGCAGGCCGATACGGATACGGTTCTGCGGGGAAAGATCGTGGGAGAGCTCGCCAAACACCCTGCACTCTCCAGCCTGCGGCTGTAAAAACCCCATCAGGATCTTGATAAGAGTAGTCTTGCCAACTCCGTTTTTTCCAAGCAAGGCATAAATCCTGCCCGCCTGCAGAGAGAGGTTTAATCCATCATAAACAGAGCAATCTCCATAACTGTGACACAAGTTTTTTACACTGATAACAGATGACATGGCTATATAGAGAGATTTTTCTATATTAACTAAATTTATACCTCTATCCTAACCAAAACCACATATAATTACAATAATTCATCTATCCACTGAGATTAGGGACAGACAGAACTCGTCACCTCCCTTGCTATATATGCCGTAACAGAAATCGCTTCAGGGAATCCGAGGTAAACTCCTTATCCCCCAGATCAAGATTTTTCAACGGGACCTCGGCGCGGGCGGCCCCCTTATGTCCGCCGGCAGAACCGAGTTCGCCAAAGGTTTTGGCTGCCAGTTTACCGGCACTCTTGCGATAGCCGTCACAACGGAAGATAACCACCAGCTTCTCTCCATGGATCCCGGAGACGAAAACCCAGTCAACCCCGCCGACATGATTAAGAAAATCGGCGATAATCACCAATACATCGGGGCTGCTTACCCGCCCGATATGGCTATAATACCGCCCCTTGGAAAATTTTAGC
>PDTB01000048.1 GCA_002748665.1 Dethiosulfovibrio peptidovorans
TGGTTTGGAATATATGAATCCGGGCGGTTCCCGCCTTGAGCCGGAATGGGTAACAGTGTTGATCGCCGCGCTGGTTTACTCCGGTGATATTGTCTTATCCCTACCGGGTAAAAAATTCGATGCCACCGGGCTCCAGCAGTTTGCGGCAACCGGAATGGAGGAACTCATCCGCTTCAAACACCTTGAGCAGCCCAAGGAATGGAACATCCCTGCACTCAAGGCCATGTTTGAACTCCTCGGCATGACACCGGGAATGGCCCAGCTAGTTACTCAAGGCAAAGATGAACCGATTCAGGATCTGCAACAGGCCGTAGGCAAACTTGTCAAACGGATTGTGATGACCCAGCAGACCCTGCGTGAAGGACTTTCCTTCTGGGGACTGGATCTCCTTGCCGGAACCGATTTGGCCAATCAGGCATCCGGGCTGGACGCTGCCAAGACCTTCCTTGAGTTGCTCCAAGTCTACACCTCACCGGGCAAATTGAAGAATTTCCGCTACAGCATGGACGAAGTAAAAGCCCATGAAAAAGCGGTAAAAGCACTGGATGATTTGGATGCTCTGCGAGAATTTGTCATGGATCACAGCCCGACGGCCTCATGGCTTTCAACGGCCGAGGGTGTGCTGCCGCCGGAGCACGACTGGGTGGATCGCATGAAAACCACCCGGCAGGATGTGCTGGAAATGCTCAAGCAGACTGATCTGACTGAGCTGGCGAACCAGTCCCAGACTATCGGGGCAAAACTTCAGCAGCTTAAAAAAGACTACATCGTCGTCTACATCAGCCTGCATACCAAGGCTCGCTTAGGCGTGAACGATGACAAACGCAAAGCCGCTTTGATGGGAGACCACCGACTGCAGACGCTCCTGAAGCTGGCAGGCATCGATCTGATGCCAAGACAGCAGCTCACCGACTACCAGAACCGGCTTGCCGGGCTGAAGAGCTGCTTTGCCCTGACCGAGCAGAATCTGGAGACCACACCGGCCTGTCCACATTGCGGGTTTCATCCTACG